>NZ_CDLKIE010000428.1:0-4461 GCF_975902315.1 Kaarinaea lacus
GGAGTCGCAAAATGCGACTTGCTATTACGAATTTACGTCATTGATAAATAGCAAATTTACGCCAGAGGAGAAGGTCAGTATTGTTGAGCTAATGTGGCGGGTTGCTTATGCGGACAAAGTACTGGAAAAGTATGAAGAAGCCCTGGTGCGTAAAATTTCGGAACTTCTCTATGTACCTCATGGTGCATTTATCGCGGCTAAACACCGAGTTCAGTCCACCCTTGATTGAAAGTTAAAGTTATTTTCAAGCTACGGCTTTAGCTCGGGGGAGCGATCACTGTGGATCTGGTATTTCTGTAATATATCCTGGTTTTTACTCCGCGCTTGTTCTAAGTCCAGAATAATCGTATGACCGAAGTCGGTTTCAAATTTCAGATATTTACCACTGGCATTTTCTATTAGAACAGATAGATGTTTCAGGTCTTTAACGGGTGTATCATTGACCGAATGGATAACTGAGCCCTCCATGTTTTTATAGCCCTGGCTAATAGCGTCTGGTAGCACGCGGCTCAGTACGATGGTTTGTGCACGCCCGGTTTTAACCAGATCTGGAACTGATTTTTTATAGCCTTCCAGCGTGTAATGGGGTAAATACGGTATTAATCCGTACGTCGTGCGATGATGTGATTTTAAATAACCTTGAGATAAAGGCTGAAACAACATACCCGCAAACACGAAGTAAGAAGGTTTAATGTCATATTGTTTGTGACTAACCCTCGTTTTTCTTGGTTCCAGTTTGATGTCGATATTTTTCGCTTTGCCATTTCTCTGAATTCGTAATTTTAAAGTCTCACCCACCTGTTTGGTGTACTCAAGATGTGAAGACTCAACACGTATCCCGTCTTTTAGTGCAACTTTCCCATCACGACCAATTTTGTAGCCATCAATTTCCAGTAATACATCTCCGGGATGAATCAAGGCTGAAATATTACTGTCTTTTGCTACGGCTGTTACCAGCAGCCCGCCTGTTTTGTTGGACAAGGCTAACTGTTCGCGTAGCGCTTTATTTTCGATAGTCTGCACGTAGATATCCAGTTCGGGGAATCCATCAAATTTTTCATCTTTTACATCTTCCAGGAAATGATTAATGACAGGAGCAGGGACGATGTAGCCGATGTTTTCTGCATTTTCCAGTGCCTGCATGGCAATGCCAATGATTTTGCCATCGGAGATAGCAGGCCCACCGCTATTGCCAGGGTTAATTGCCGCATCAACCTGGGCCAGTAAATATCGATCCGAGGAGTGTACGTAATAGTCCACTTCAATACGCGATACGATACCTTCGGTAATGGAAATGGTTTCACCGCCAGTGGGGAAGCCATAAACGTTAACGCGTGACTGTAATTTAGGTAGCCCGTCAATCTTTAGCGGCTTGGCGTTTTCAAAAAAAGTGGGATCATCAACAGTGAGTATCGCCAGGTCACAGGTATGGCAAACATGGACTACATCGGCACTGTAGGTTATACCGGAGCCTTCGCGCTGCACTTCCAGCATGGTTTGATCAGCAACAATATGCGCATTGGTCAGTATTCGTTTGCCGTCAATAATTGCGCCGGAACCGGTCACTGTATGAATGCCGTGTAGTTGCCAGGGCGAGACATAATCGGGGTGATTGTGAGTGGCGATAATTTTAACGATGCTGCTATGTATGTCCTGTTCTTTGCTGGCCCAGCAAATATGTCCAGTAAAAAAGCTGACTACTAAAAAACAGCTCAACAGAAAAATTCTTCGGCTAATGCTTTTCTCTAAAAATTGTGTCATGTAAGTTCTACTTTTTATACTTCGCTGTAGCAGAGCCGTATAAAGTGGTAGGCTCATGCAGGTTAACGCTGGAAAAATAAAATTTTGTAACTAAATAAGCGCAAAAAATATAGGTTTATCGCATCTTTATGGTCAAACCTTACCGATTCAGTTGCGGTTGATCAATTACGATTTATATAATCTATGCCCTTCGTTCAATTCGGCTGGAACAGATTGTTCGGAATATAACCAAAATAAACCGGAAACTAAAATGCCGTGAATGACCACAACAAAAAACAGATACTTATACAAAAACTACAGGCTTGTCTGCCAGCTTCATCGATACTATCGACGGCGGAGGAATTGCGTCCCTATGAATGTGACGGACTATCCGCCTACAGAGAAGTGCCCTTGCTGGTTGTTATGCCGGAAACCATTGAACAGGTTCAGGCGATCCTGCGGATTTGTAGCGGTTTAGAAGTGCCTGTTGTTGCTCGGGGTGCAGGCACCGGGTTATCTGGCGGCGCTTTGCCGCTGGCCAATGGTATCTTACTTAGCCTGACGAAGTTCAATCGAATCTATGAGATTGATCAGCTAAATCGTACCGCGCGCGTTCAACCGGGTGTGCGCAATCTGGCAATAACCGAGGCAGCCGCCCCTTATGGGCTATATTATGCGCCGGATCCTTCTTCACAAATCGCCTGCTCTATTGGTGGCAATGTCGCGGAAAATTCTGGTGGCGTGCACTGCTTAAAATACGGATTGACGGTTCACAATATCCAGCAACTGAAAGTCGTGACCATTGATGGTGAAGTGTTAACTATCGGCGGCAGTGGCTTTGATGCGGCTGGTTATGACCTGTTAGCCTTAATGAATGGTTCAGAAGGGATGCTGGGCGTAATCGTGGAAATCACCGTGAAATTACTACCCATCCCCGAATTCGCACAAGTGCTACTGGCGGCTTTCGATGATGTCGTTAAGGCTGGAACTGCGGTCGGTGATATCATTGCGGCCGGCATTGTGCCAGCGGGGCTGGAGATGATGGACAATCCCTCGATTCGTGCCAGTGAAGCCTACGCAAACGTTGGATATCCTACGGATGCAGCAGCGATCTTGCTCTGTGAACTGGATGGCAGCGAAGCGGAAGTTCATGAGCAAGTTGGCGATATTGAGGCTTTGTTAAAGCTGGCCGGTGCAATTTCGATTCGCAAGTCAGAAAGTGATGCAGAGCGTGAGCTAATTTGGAAAGGGCGTAAGGCTGCATTCCCTGCTGTTGGCAGGATCTCACCCGATTACTATTGTATGGATGGCACAATTCCGCGTAAAGAATTACCAAACGTATTACAGCGTATTAGTGAGCTATCCAGTGAATATGGATTAGCCGTTGCCAATGTTTTTCATGCCGGAGATGGCAATCTGCATCCCCTGATTTTGTACGATGCCAATCGCGAAGGCGAATTGCATAAAGCTGAAGCGTTGGGCGGAAAAATACTGGAAACCTGTGTTGAGGTAGGCGGTACCATTACTGGCGAACATGGGGTCGGTGTTGAAAAGCTCAATCAAATGTGTGTTCAATTCTCATCAATAGCGCTGGAACAGTTTCACGCCATAAAATATGCTTTCGACAATAAACAACTATTAAATCCTGGCAAGGCGGTTCCTACTTTACATCGTTGTGCGGAGTTTGGTGCAATGCATGTGCATGGAGGCAAGATGCCATTCCCTGAGCTGGAAAGATTTTAATTACTACGCTGAGACTATTTCCTTGAGTGATTTAAGCGAACAATTGCAGGCGCAAGTTCAACAGGCGCGTCAAAACAAAACACCCCTGGTTATCACCGGGGGTGGTAGTAAATCGTTTTATGGCCACAATTGCACAGGCGAAGTGTTAGCGGTGAGTGAGCATCGCGGCATTGTTGACTATGAGCCCAGGGAGTTAGTGATCACGGTAAAAGCTGGCACACCATTAAAAGAACTACAGCAAACGCTATCAGACAACGGCCAGATGCTGCCGTTTGAGCCCCCGGGTTTTGGCGATTCTGCGACAATCGGTGGCACTATCGCTTGTGGCTTATCCGGGCCGCGGCGACCTTTCGCAGGAAGTGCCAGAGACTTTATTCTGGGTTGCAAGGTGTTAACCGGTAAGGGTGAAATCATAGAATTTGGCGGTCGCGTGATTAAAAACGTCGCCGGATATGATGTGTCACGCTTGATGGTGGGCGCGCTTGGTACTCTGGGTGTATTGTTGGAGGTGTCATTAAAAGTTTTGCCAGTGTCTGAAGAAGAAGTGACAATTGCAATGCCTGCACATGTGAATGAGGCAATCGATATCATGAACGCACGCGCCGGTCAGGCATTGCCTCTAACGGCGGCTGTCTACGATGGCGAAGCCGTTGTTATGCGATTGTCGAGTACTGGCCAGGGAATCAAAGACGCAAAGAAGAAAATCGCCGGTGATGAATTAACGCAGGGCGCGGAGTTCTGGCAACAGCTGAACGAGCAGGAACATTTTTTCTTTGCCGATGACATGCCGTTATGGCGCCTGTCTCTGGCACCGGCAACCTTGCATTTAGGATTGCCGGGTGGCTGGCTGTTTGATTGGGGTGGAGCGCTGCGTTGGTTAAAAACGGAATTATCTCCGCGGGATGTGCGCGATGCCGTCGAAGCTGAAGGGGGGCACGCCACGCTATTTAGAAACAAGGAATTCTGGTTGCAACAGGA
>NZ_CDLKIE010000429.1:0-7146 GCF_975902315.1 Kaarinaea lacus
AAAACCGTTGTGTGATTTTGACGTTAGCGGAAATGGAGGCTGAACAATACGGATCAGCGCCTCGTGACTATGTCTTGTTAATAATGGGCTCAGGCGGAAGGCATGAAATGTTGTTAAATCCGGATCAGGATAATGGAATAATTATCTCGGATGAAGCAGGGCGACTTTCAAGTGATGAAGATGACTGGTTTAGCGAGTTCTCGCAGCGTATCACGCATAACCTGGATAAAGTTGGGTATATCCTGTGTCCGGGCGAAATCATGGCCAGCAATCCCATGTTTCGTAAAACCCTGTCGCAATGGAAATCACAGATACAACATTTGGTGAGCCACCCCAATCAAAAAGGCGCCCGCTGGTCGAATATTGTTTTTGATTTTGAAACTTTACACGGTAACGATCAGCTAACCCATGAGTTGCGTAGTTACCTGCTGGAACAGATCCAGCAAAAAAACACGCTGCTGGGTTTTATGGTGGAAGATGATGCCGAAGGCAGCCCACCTCTGGGATTTTTCAATCGTTTATTAACCGTTGAAGAAGGTGAATATGAAGGGACTATAGATATCAAGCGTAACGGAACCCGCCTGATCGCCGATGCGGCACGTATTTATGCCCTGAGTGCCGGCCTAAGCAGCTCAAATACCATCGATCGTTTGCAAGGACTGGTTCGGCAAGGTGTGTTAAGTAATGACCTGGTTGATTCAACGATCGTGGCATATGAAGAATTGCTTAATGTATTGCTGGAACATCAGATTAGGCAGCGTGATGCTGGACTGGAACCTAATAAATATATAAATCCACAAAATTTGTCTGCTCCGGAGCGGTCTACATTGCGCGCGGCGATGCGTGCCATAAAGCGCTTACAGGATAAGTTACAGGGCGAGTTTGGATTAGCAGCATTCTAAAATGGAACATACAATATGAAATGGTTCGGTCGTTCAAGTCAACCAGAGTATTGCAAGGTCTCATTGGAGAACCCAACGCTTCAGTCTATTTATCAGCACTGCACCACGTTGAATCCAAGAAAGATAATTAAACAAGCTGTTGAGGAAACACGGTTTGTTGTCATCGATACAGAAACCACCGGTTTTCAAGCCTACTCAGAAGATGAAATCGTATCAATCGCAATGCTGGAGCTGAATGGACTGGAAAAGAGTGGGAAGGAATTTAATACATTGATTAATCCGGGGCGCAGCATACCGGAAACTTCGACAAAAATTCATGGTATTAGAGATGTTGATGTTGCCGATGCACCCAGCCTTAGTGATAAATTACCTGAAATCATGGAATTTATCAGCAGTGCCGTGTTGGTAGGACACCATGTTAATTTTGATATTCGATTTATCAATAAACGATTACAGAAACTGGCTGGCTGCTCTCTGCAAAATCCATGGGTAGATACTATGCTGCTGTATCTGGAATTATCGGGAAAAATGGGTCACTACTGCCTTGAAGAAGTTGCGCAGGCCGCAGGCGTTGAAATAAAAGAACGGCATACAGCTTATGGGGATGCCCTGGCCACACTGGAAATATTTTTAAAGTTTACGCAGCAAAGTGTAAAGCCCAATGAGCCTGTCTCCCGATTAATTGCCATGCAATACAACAATGAAATATAGACTTAGCAATATTTAAGAACTTTAAGCCAATGAAATTTCGGTGGATAATAATTTTTGTTGTTCCGTTTTTACTGCAAGGATTAACTTCGAGTGTATTTGCTGAAGATAACGGTAATGAAAATATTGTCGCTGAAAGTAAGCTGGATACTGTATGGTATTCAAATCCTTTAAACAACGAACCAGTTGTTAATCTGTATTTCTTCTGGTCAAAGAAATGCCCCCATTGCCGCGAAGCCGTGCCTTTCATAGAAAACCTCAATAAGAAACATGCATGGCTGACAGTTTATTCCAGGGAACTCACTGAACACCCGGAGCACATTAAGCAGTATATATCAATGGCAGCGGATTTAGACCAGGTGGCCAGATCGGTGCCGGCGTTTTTCTGGTGTGGCAATATGACGGTTGGTTATGATAATCCGGAAAACATGGGAAAATACCTGGAGCAGGAACTTGTAAAGTGTCATGAATGGGTGAAAAGCAACCGCGTTCAGGCAAAACCAGAGCTTGTTAGCGTATTTGACAATCCGGTGATTGCGTTACCGTTGCTCGGAACAATATCCCTGCAAGATTATTCGTTATCGGCATATACCATTATTCTGGCAGGGCTTGATGCCTTTAATCCCTGTGCATTTTTTGTTTTGCTATTTTTGTTAAGCCTGCTGGTTCATGCAAAAAGCCGCAAACGTATGTTTATTGTAGGTGGTGTATTTGTATTGTTTTCCGGATTAATGTATTTCCTGTTTATGGCAGCATGGCTCAATGTATTCCTGGTTATTGGAAAAATAAATGCTATAACTATCGCTGCGGGTTTGCTCGCTATGGGTATCGCTCTACTGAATATCAAGGATTATTTCTGGTTTAAACAGGGCTTGTCATTGTCTATTCCCGACGGCGCCAGGCCCAGTCTTTATCAACGCATGCGCAAACTGGTGAACGCGGATAATATGCCGGCAATGCTGCTGGCAACAATGGGACTGGCTGCATTTGCTAATCTCTATGAGTTTTTATGTACCGCAGGATTTCCCATGGTGTATACACGAATATTAACCATGGAGGAATTGCCCAGCCTGACATACTATCTGTATTTAGTTTTCTATAACATTATTTATATTGTTCCATTATTGGTGATTGTTATTGTGTTTACTTTGTCATTCGGAGCGAGAAAATTACAGGAAGAGCAGGGTAAACAGTTGAAGCTAGTCTCAGGAATGATGATGTTATACATGGGGCTGGTGTTAGTATTTGTCCCAGACTGGTTAAACAATATATTTGCGGCATTTGGGCTGTTAGTAATCGCGTTGCTCTCATCTTATTTAATTGTTTCCATCTACAAATCAAGAGTTCAGACGTCGCCCTGATAAACTGTATTTTCCATAATTTCCTGAACGCTTCGCTATTCCCGTAGATGATTCAAGCCTCTTCACTAACGCCGCTGGAATGTCGTTATCTCATTGTTCGTTAAAGAAATTCCTGATCTTGTCGAAATATAATCAATGATATTCTTGGTAGCGACTGAATCAATAATGTCGCCAGTGCAGCAAAACCGTCCTAAATGCTTAAATTTAAGAAAAATTTGATTATTACCAGTGTTATTGGTGCACTGTTTGTAACTTCGATTTTGGGATATTTATATCGTAAAGGAGAAATTAGCAATATAGTCGAACACAGTGAAACGAGAAATACCACTCTGGTGCATCTATTTTATAATTCCACGTGGGATGAATTCTCTACTTATTTTAAGGAATTAAGTAAACTTAATGCTAATGAGTTGAAACATCATGCGGGTCTGTTTGAGTTTGGCAAAGCCATCCGGGCACAATACAAGGGACTGAACATTCATCTTGCTAACGTTCTTTCACTCGAAGGTACGGTTCTATTCTCTACTAATTCTCGCAATTTGGGCAATAAGCGAAATCTCCACAAAAATTTCCAATCAAGTAAGTCTGGCAAGCCAGCATCAATGTTGATTTATCGCGACATTGTTAATTCGCTGGAAGATCTGATGCTTGATCGATATGTTGTAGAAAGTTTTGTACCAATCCTGGACGCAAATAATAAAACCATCGCAATATTTGAGTTACATTCAGATGTGACAGCGGCTATTCGAGCACTCGATAAAAAGACACATCTGGCAATTACGATTATAGGTGCTCTGTTCATTCTGCTCATTGTTATTTTGTATGTCATCTCCAGTAAAGCTGACCTTAACGTCAGAAAGTTGTTAAGGACTGTGGATCAACAGGAGAAGCTAATCAAGCACCAGGGGTATTATGATATGCTCACGGGGTTACCCAATCGCGTGTTACTACAAGACCGTTTGCTACAAGCTATGCAGATATCACAAGACAGAGAACAGTTGTTAGCGCTACTGTTTATTGATCTTGATCACTTTCAGAAGATAAATGACGCCCTCGGCTATTCAACAGGTGATCATCTCTTATTGGAGGTGTCTGACCGACTAAAACAATGCATTCGAGGCGGTGATACTATTGCTCGCATAGGTGGGGATGAATTTATTGTCTTGTTAAAAGGGCTTTCTGTTATAGATGAAGCCGAGGAAATAGCAAGGCACATTGGAAATGCAATGACTGAAGCTTTCACTATAGATGGTAATGAGCTGTTTATTTCCGCCAGCGTTGGGATCGTAGCATATCCGTTTGAAGACGATGATCTTAATTCATTGCTCAAGAAAGCCAATTCTGCAATGTGTAAAGCAAAAAAGGCTGGGCGAAATACGTATCAGTATTATGCCGAGCATACAAGACAAAAGCTTGCGTCGAGGTTTTCGATTGAAAACGCATTACGAAGGGCTTTAGAACGTGACGAATTCGAGTTGTACTATCAACCAGTGGTGCAAGCCAGAACGGGTAATATACTCGCTGTAGAAGCTTTGTTGCGATGGAATTCATCTGACCTGGGATTCACCTCCCCTCTAAAATTCATTCCTTTACTGGAAGAAACGGGATTAATTATTCCTGTAGGTCAGTGGGTACTGGAAAATGCGAGCGCCCAATGCGTGCAGTGGCAACAGCAAGGTATAAATGACTTAAGAATAAGTATCAATATGTCAGCGAAACAGTTATTGCATAAGGGCCTTATAAAGCATGTTAACGGTGCGTTGACCGGTAGCGGGTTAAAACCTCATTTCCTGGATCTGGAAATTACTGAAAGTGTTTTAATTGACGATTTTGGGCGCACAATTCAAATATTAGATGACTTGAATGAAATTGGCATTTCATTGAGTGTTGATGATTTTGGAACAGGCTATTCTTCATTGTCGTATTTAAAACAAATGCCTGTTGAAACCATTAAAATTGACCAGTCCTTTATCAGGGATATATCTACTAATGTTGAAGACGCGGCTATCGTTGACGCAATTTGTGCGTTGTCACGTAGTTTACGTTTCAAGGTAATCGCAGAGGGTGTAGAAAGCGCCCATCAGCTGGATCTTTTGCACCGAGCGAATGTAAATGCAATGCAGGGTTATTTTTTCAGCCGTCCTCTATCCGTTTCGGATATTGAACCTGTATTGCGTCAAGGTTCCCTGTTGAATTCTGACGATCCCGCCGCCTGATTTTGAGCAGGATTGCAGTCTCAGGAGACCGTTCCCTCCCCGGATCATTACCGGTACGCAGCTCATCTTCCTGTGAGAAATTAAGGTCTTGATTATAAGGGACTTTACGATCCTGGTGCAGAGCAGGCCGACATACCATTGAACAAAAAATATTCAAGAAATTCAGTATATTGCCGATAAAAAGAATGGCAAAGACTGAATAAATCTAGCTGCTCGTGGCTGAGAATTTTCGCATTTCACGAGGCGACTAATTTTCATCGAGAATGTTTGCTGCCAGCTAATAGTATGTTCCATAGAGTGATTAGTCATCGTAATAATTATGTAAATTAACTATTGCATATGAGCCGTCGTACCATATTTTCGTTGTTTCGTTTTGGTGTACGCCAAAAAGTGCTACTCGTATTGTTGTCCGTTCTTATGATTGGGCTGACCGTGAGTGGATGGCTGGCATTAAAACAGGAAGAAAGTAACACTTTGAAGGAAATCAATCAACGCGGATCTGATATTAGTCGGTTTGTTGCAAAGTCCCTGGCTTACAAAGTAATAGGCTATGATTATCACACCATCCAGTTATTGCTTGATGAAATCACCCTGTCCGAAGATATCGGTTACGCAAAAGTAATAAATACCAAAGGTAATACTATGGCGGAATCCGGGGTTTATAACGAAAGTGAGAATCCAAATCTTGTGTTATTCAATCAGGATATTCGCCTGGAAGAGGAAATAGTTGGAAGCCTTACGTTGGGCCTAAGTACTGCAAGCACTATTCAGCGTCTGGAATCACAAAAGTTTACGTTAATTAAGCGTGAAGCATTTATTATTTTCATGATCGCCCTGGGTGAGTTTATCGCTTTGTCATTTATTATCATTCGTCCAGTAAGTGTAATGTCAGACTCACTGAATAACAGTATTGATGAAAATGGACAAATAGTAGGAGAGGTACCCGTAATATCAGAAGACGAATTCGGGGCGCTTGCACGGCAGTTTAACCTGTTAAGCGGCCAGTTGAACAACGCAAATTCGCGTCTGCAATCGAAAATTGAACTGGCCGATAAACGGTTGATTCAGAATAATCGTCAACTGGTAAAGCAATCTGAGGAGTTACATAAACTGAATGAAGAATTCAGGAAACTATCAGTTACCGATTCCCTGACTGGATTGCATAACCGTCGGCACTTCGAAGAACTAATGAAAACGGAAGTGGAAATGTCGTTACGTCATGGTGATGTTAATAGTATCCTGGTGATCGATATCGATCACTTTAAGAGGATTAATGACCAGTATGGCCATCCTGGAGGAGATACCGTATTGAAACAGGTCGCCAATAATCTGAAATCCGGTCTACGAAAAACAGATATCTTATGTCGAGTAGGCGGCGAAGAGTTTGTGGCGCTGTGTAAACGAGCAGATAAAGAGGCTGCAATTGCTATCGGGGAAAAAATGCGGCGTGATATTGAATCAAAACTAACTCGCATTGGTGATGAAAGAATATGCGCTACTATCAGTGTCGGTATAGCAACAACTAATGAGATGAATGTCAATCGCGGGGCCGAAGAACTGTACCGGCAAGCTGATGCTGCGGTTTATCATAGTAAGGATAAAGGTCGCAACCAGATTACACACTATGATGATTTGTTACAAAATAAAAATTCACAGTCCCTGGTGAGTTAATCCAAAGTTAGCTAAATATCGGCTTTCTGTTCTATACAATATCCACGTCAGGTAACAACCAGTTGTGATACAGAAACTATAGTTTCTGTATCACTGCAGTAATTTTCGATGCATTATTTTCGATATTGACTATTTTAAAGCCTTTTTTATTGCTCCAGGTCGATATATCAGTTTCAAAGGCGCTATCCGTGGCGGTTATAGTAATCATGTCGCCGTCCTTTGCTTTTGTTGCAGCCTTGGACAATTTCATAATAGGACCAGGGGAATTTAAGCCGCAGGCATCTACCG
>NZ_CDLKIE010000430.1:0-3033 GCF_975902315.1 Kaarinaea lacus
ATACTGACCTACCCAATAACAATCGATCAGTTGAATGATGAGTTATCATTCATGGTAGAGTACTTCTCCAAAAAAGGCATTGATAAATGCAGTTTACTTTTTGGTTCTGCGTGGGGTAATGAATACTATACCTGCAACGATTGGTTTGAAGAAGAAATAGAATTAAAAAAGCTAATTCAAAAAATTAAGGAAGTAGAAGCATCTGGTATCGGGGCAATTGGTCGCGATGATTTATTTATAAAATTATCAGGGCTTCAGTTTAGATTTTGTAATGACTCCGATGTGCATATTTACTTTTCTAAACATAATGAAGATATCGAGTATTTTTACTCTCGTTGGAAACAGCTAGGTTATCAGCCCGCGGAATGGTTGAAAAACCAGGAGAAAGGCCCAGGCGAAAGGGTGAGGTTTAATTAGTGCCTGACAATTGGCGCAACGCCGCTCCATCCGGTCGACTGGACCTCGGGGACGCTTCGCACCACTCAGCAGTTTATGTCGATCGTTACACGCATTTGCTCCTGCTATGAAACAATTATCGCTCATATTGATAGCTTTAAACTTAGCTAGCTGTACACTTGTGGGTGGAGGTGGGTCAATCACACCGGAGCAACAAGCAGCGCGCAATAAGAAGGTACAGGTGGCTGTCGCTGAAATAGTCGATCCACTTTTTGCAACAATTGAATCTGCCTGTGGATATCGAAAGGCATATAGTGAATGGCCGGTCCTTAATTCACAGGAAGATAGTAGTGAGAGTTTCGAAATAGTATCTATCAATGCAGAAGAAGAACAACTGGAAACGGTTTTTAAATTTAGAAAGCTAAGTTACTTGTTAGATGTGAAGATACTCAACAAGAATGAAGAAAATACTGGCAAAGAATGTTACGTATACATAAACGGAGTCAATGCTAATGGTGACAGCTTGTTTAAAAGTGAAGGCACATATGTTTTAGGCGAAAGTATGATATCAAAAGACGAAAAGGTAGCGTATGCGAGAACATTCATGTTGTTCAATACTTTTGCAAATTTCGCAGCACAAAGCGAACAAAGTAGTGAAAAGCAAATCAATGAGAAGTCCAGCGCTGGCGCAGAATTTCTTGGTGTGATTGGTGGGGCAGTTCTAAAGGTTAGTATATGTATTCTTTTAAATGTTGAGCCTGGGAATTGCCGGTAAATTTACACATTTAAAAGCATAAAAATAGATAGCGAGACAATTGCTGAACCTGGTCCAAATTTATTGCTTCATCAATCAGTCCAGTAGATTTCTTTCCTGAATGTGAAATTACCATCTTACTTTGCAAGTTTGTAATATCGATAATATCAATATGATGTTGCGTGTAACTTAAATAGTACGGTATTTTTTATGCCTTAAACACTGACCGATATTATTTAAATCAATGAAATGCTTTCTATTTGCTGTGCTGTTGACAGCTATCAATGTCATTAATGTGCTTTTGTTGTTAAATATATAAAAATAAAAAGAATATTAGCGAATTTTGTGTCAATATAATTTGACGCTATAGGTTGACTGAATACGAGGCATTCTCGTGTTGACCGTGCGAAGTAAAATATCGGTGTTATTTATCAATGCACCATGCGTTGAAACCCTGTTATATGTGTTTCGGCGCCAATTCAATTTTGCACACTTGTATCCTTTTTGGTTGTTCCACGAGAATCCCGAAAATTCATCTGATATTTGTTGATGCGTTTCGCTTAAGTATTCAATCATCTCTCCATTGTTGCAGATACAAACGCCGTTTACAGGGCTGTTGTATTTTACTTAAGGAGGGCCTGAAAATGTTACAAGCATACAATAGACTATTACGCTATCTAGGGTTGATGACTATCGTTGTTTTTGGTGTTATCAGCACTCTGGGCACAAATGGTGATGATGGTGATGGTGTGACTCCAGTTACTTATACTGGGCTAGAGACCCAGGCGCTCATTACGGCAGACAACGCGCAACCACTTGGTGATGTCGCATTCGTGGGCGTTACGGCGGGCTCATTTGTTTCGATTGCCATCGATCAACAGGCACCTGATGATGGAAGTCGCACTACTCCAGTAATCACGATTGCAAGGTTGTTGCATAGCGTGCTGGGAAATATCGATTCCAGTGATGACTTAAGACTGTCCCCAACGGGATGGATTGAGACCGAACCACCATTGCCGGGTCTATGTGGTGGCTCTGTTAGCGGTAGTTCGGAAGTCAATGAAACCGATCGTAGCTTCACTGGAACTATAATTTTTAATCAGTGGTGCAATTTTGGCTTTACTATGAACGGGACTGTCCCTTTCAGTGGAATGTGTGATGCGGCGACATTTGATCCTGCTACCCAGACATGCGACATCATAGATTACGCAATGGAATTCACGAATTTTAACGCTCGTGAAGAGGGATATTCCGAAACAATGAGTGGGACGCTGGCTTCAACGGTTACAGCCGCCGGTTACGAAACAACGCTAAACCTGGTAATGCGCCTGGACTACGAGAAAGTGACCTTCAAATGGGAGGATTACAAAACTGTCGCCACAGTAGATTCCCCGCCGGGATATGATTCGGTCGTGGTGACAGGAAAAGCGTATCACCCGGAATTCGGTTACGCTGTTGTTTCAACGCCTACGCCAGTTGAGTTTTACACTGATTCCCTGGACAGCCCACCACTGACAGGTGTTGCGCTGCTAACGGGTGATGTTGGTGCGAGTGGATCGACTACAGCTACTTATACGTTTATAGATTCCAACTCGTTCCAGATTGCCGTTGACACAGATGGTGATAGCGTTACTGATGTTACCTGGAATTGCTCGTGGAATACTGGCGACTGTATATAAATTGAGTCTACCGACAGGGTATTGTCAACTTCGCTAGCTAATAATGGGCTTACTGTTTTTGGTAAGCCCAGTCGTCACGCATAAACCATAACCAAAGTATTTAAAATCAAAGTATTTAAAATTAAAGTATTTAAAATAAGGCATCTAAATCTTGTAATTCCCATTTGGTCGTTGTCGTGGACTAGTTCGCTCGCACACTGGATA
>NZ_CDLKIE010000431.1:0-2988 GCF_975902315.1 Kaarinaea lacus
AGACAACTGAAAAACAGAAAGTGCACCCATGTTGTTTCGAACATATAGCCGATCATCGACTACTTCAAGGGAAGCAGAAACACCAAAATCAAGCTCTTCGCGATTTTCATCACCCCAATCGTAAAAAGCCCAATCGTAGACTTCGGTGAGATCATCACGAGCTACAAATGAACCATCTTCTTTAGATAACCAGTGCACAAAACCCGCACCATCTGCTACCACCAATGTATTACCGATTATGACGGGACCAGTAACGTCACGTTCCTGCAATGAATCCTGACGCCATAGTGTTGCACCACTACGACGATCGATTGCCCAAACCTGCCCCTTTGCATCGGTGAGATACAATTGATTTTCGTCCATGGTTACACCAGTATAGGATGACATATCTCGCGTCCATATCGTGCGCCCGTTTTCCACCGCTATCGCAGACACGCGGCCCTGATAGGTAACGGCATACACTTCATCGTCACTGATTTGTATCAAACCATCGATATCAACCATCCGTTGCAGGTCAGTCCTGCCACTGGGTAATCCCACAACAGATTCCCAAAGCCGTTTCCCGGTATCTTTTTCAAGAGCGACCAGCTTGCCGTCTGCGAATCCCGCAATTAGACGATCTGTTGTGATAATCGGTGAACTGGTACCACGCAATGTTAACGCTGGAACCGTACGCGAATCAGACCAAACCTTTTTTCCAGTTGCTTTTTCAAGTGCGGTAATTTTACCGTCAATCGTCTGTACAAAAACCAGTTTGTCACTGATCACCGGATTAGCCAACACTTCACTGGAAACATCGCCTTCCCATATTATCTTGCCTGATCCTGAATCCAGGGCGAAAAGGTGTGCTTCAGTTGTACCCACATAAAGTACATCACCATGAACTACGGGACCGGCAGAAATGGAGTCCACGATTGCATTGGCCCATACTTTTTTGCCATCGTTAAGCTGCAAAGCCATGAGATGTCCATCAGCAGTTGCTGCGTAAACACGCTCATTGGTTATGGCCACGGATAGCTGACGATTTTGCCTGACACCCTTTTCCCCGACATTTGCCACCCACAATGGCTTGATTTTAGTGCTGGATTTAATGGGATCCAGATCCGGGTATTCTTTTTTACCAGAGCCGACACATCCTGCGATTGCCAGAACAATGCTCAGCACCATAACAAAACGCATTATGAGGACTCTCCTCCCGGATTGGGAACTTCACCCAGGTCATCAAGTTTAATCTGCAGGAAATTTCGCACACGCGGTGACGAACTGGATGCCGATTGATCCAGTTCAGCCAACGCAAGGCTGTATGCTGTTCTTGCATTTGAGGTATCGCCTTTGGCGACGTAGATATCACCTTTCAATTCTTCTACAACGACTTTATAGTGCGGCGAGGTGACGGCATTGACCTGTTGCAGGGCTTCATCATAATTTTTCTCTGCTAATAGCACCCGCGCCAGTCTAATCTGTGCTTCAAACTTCAGTTCTTTCTGTTGCACATTATCCATTGCCCAACGCAAATGTGATTTTGCGGCGACCAGATCATCCTTGTCAGTCTTGATTTTCGCCATGGTAAGCGCCGCCAAACCTGCATAAGGAGTATCGGCATACTGACCCAGCAAGGTTGCGGCTCTGTTAGATGCTTCTTCCAGCTGATTACGCGTCAATGACTGAATCATGGCTTCATATTCAATCGATGCTGACTCGGCGTGGAAATTTTTTGTATCCAGCCAGTATTTCCCACCGGCCAGAATACCTATACCAATCAGTACTCCGCCAAATAATGAAAGCCAGTTTTCTTTCCACCATTTTTTTATGGCCGCTATTTGCTCTTCTTCCGTACTATATACTTCCACGTTCGTTCTCCAGTTTTTTAATTTTTCAAATCAGGTCCTGTAAAAGTGTTAGCAGACCATCCTGAGATACGGATTGCTGCGGTTTGTCTTCCCGAAGATATTTTACACTTACCGTATTACTTGCTAATTCATCATCCCCCAGAATGAGCGCCACACTCGCGCCGCTCTTGTCTGCCCGTTTAAACTGGCTTTTAAAACTGCCACCACCACAATGTACCAGCAAGCGCAGATGAGGTAACTGTTCCCTTAGCGTTTCACTCATTTGCAGACCAGTCGCTACTGCATCATCACTCGCAATAACGAAGTAAGCATGAGGCGCCACATCCAGGCGTAAATTGTTCTGCACCAGCTCAACAAGTCGTTCAATCCCCAGCGCAAATCCTGCTGCGACCACGGGCTTTCCGCCCAATTGTTCAACCAGGCCATCGTAACGACCACCCGCACATACGGTACCCTGCGCGCCCAATTGCGTTGTGACCCATTCGAATACTGTCTTATTGTAATAATCCAGGCCACGTACCAGACGTGGATTGACACGATATGCAATTCCTACCGTATCCAAAAGGGATTTGACACCCTGAAAATGTTCGATCGACTCCTGGTCTAAATGATCTTGCAGCCTGGGTGCATTCTCAATTAACTCCTGCATATCCGGATTCTTGCTATCCAGAATCCTTAATGGATTACTGTGCAAGCGACGCTGGCTGTCCTCATCCAGTGCAGACTGATGTTTTGAAAAGTACTCTACCAGGATATCACGATAAACACGCCGACTTTCAACACTGCCCAACGAGTTAATCTGCAACTCCAGTTCCTTTAGCCCCAGCTGTTTCCAGATCCGGGCACTCATCATAATTAGCTCTGCATCAATATCAGGACCCTGCATGCCAAATGCTTCAACACCCACCTGGTGAAACTGCCGGTAGCGACCCTTTTGTGGCCGTTCGTGGCGAAACATGGGCCCGGTATACCATAAGCGTTGCGTCTGATTATGCAGCAATCCATTTTCAATACAGGCCCGCACACAACCCGCGGTCCCTTCGGGACGCAAGGTTAAACTGTCACCGTTACGGTCTTCGAAGGTATACATCTCCTTTTCAACGATATCGGTTACTTCGCCAATAGAGCGAGCGAATAG
>NZ_CDLKIE010000432.1:0-2968 GCF_975902315.1 Kaarinaea lacus
GAGTTGTGACTACGTCACGCACTTCGGCTTCCAGTCTGACTGCTTCGTTCCCGGCAAATTCTTTAAGTTGTTCGATAGCCACGTCGGAATAATCCCAGGCAAACACATGCAAGCCACGCTTTGCCATAAACAGGGCGTTGCCACCAGTACCACAGGCTAAATCCAGTGCGTTCCCGTGATCTGGTAACAAGTGGGCATTTTCCGTTAACACCAGGGCTGGAATTGCACTATCCGCAGGTTTATTGTCGAGGTAACGCTGGTTCCATTGTTGTTGCTTGTCAGACATTACTTGAGTTTTGATGGGAATATTTACTTACGCCAGAATTCCGGGGAAAATAAAACCAGCAAAGTAAAAATTTCCAGCCGACCTAAAAGCATCGCGAAACAGAGAATCCATTTTGCAATTTCGTTAATATTGCCGTAATGCGCTCCAACATCACCCAAACCCGGACCAAGGTTATTCATGCACGCGGCAACAGCAGAGAATGATGTAATATGATCCAGGCCTGTTGCCATCACCATCAACATGAGAATGGCAAATGACGCAACGTACAGTGAAAAGAATCCCCACACAGCGTTAATGACACGTTCTGAAAGCGGCTTGTTACCTATCTTGACTGGAATCAATGCGTTGGGATGTATCAGGCGCTTAATTTCACGGATACCCTGACGAAACAACAGCAAAAATCGAATCACCTTCAAACCACCACCTGTTGAACCGGCACATCCACCAATAAAACTGGAGAAGAGTAATAATACAGGCAAAAACCCTGGCCAGGCATAGTATTCTGCCGTCGTAAATCCACTGGTAGTGCCTATGGATACGGCTTGAAAAATACCATGATGTAATGCGCTGCCCGGGTTATCAAACGTACCTGAAACATAAAGATAAAGCGTGGTAATGACTGCGGTTATTAATAACACGACAAAATAAGTCTGAACTTCGGGATCCTGTAAATAAGGTCGTATAGTCAAAGTCCGCCAGGACATAAAATGCAGGGAAAAATTAATACCCGCTAAAATCATGAATACAACCGCGACCACTTCGATCATGGTGCTGTTGAAATAGCCCATACTGGCATCATGCGTGGAAAACCCGCCAATGGCGACCGTAGAAAAGCTGTGCGCAATAGCATCAAACGCGTGCATTCCTGCCAGCCAGTAGCTTATAGCACACGCTATGGTTAACCCAAGGTAGATATACCACAGCGCTTTGGCTGTTTCGGTAATTCGCGGGGTTAACTTGTTATCCTTCATTGGGCCAGGTGTTTCTGCTCGATACAACTGCATACCCCCGATACCCAACATGGGAAGTATCGCAACCGCCAATACAATAATCCCCATACCTCCCATCCACTGCAATTGTTGTCGATAAAATAAAATGGAGTGTGGCAAATCATCAATACCGGTAATGACTGTGGCACCGGTGGTGGTAAGACCAGAAATAGATTCAAATACAGAATCCGTTAATGATAAAGTAGGTGTAATAGAAAAATAAAAAGGTAAGGCACCGGATATTCCCAACACCAGCCAAAAAACCACGACAACCACGAAACCGTCACGAATACGAAGATCCTTGCGTTGATTTCTGACGGGAAGCCAAAGCACAACACCTGCACCCAGGGTCACGCTAAACGCGGTAATAAAAGGAACTATGGCACCATCATTGTATATCATTCCCACCAGCGCAGGAGGCAACATGGTGATGCTGAAAATCATCAACAACAAACCAATAATACGAAGAATGGCTGCAAGTTGCATAGACTGTAAAAGTGTCGCCAGCTAAATAAATGTTATTCCAACCTGGAACAAACGCTCGACCTCGGGAATGCGATTTTTATCAACAACAAAAAGTATAATGTGATCATCCGACTCGATCACAGTATCATGGTGCGCAATAATAACTTCTTTGTCGCGTACGATAGCACCAATAGTCGTTCCAGGCGGCAAACTAATATCTTCAATTGCGCGACCCACGACCTTGGAAGAATTAACGTCACCGTGCGCAACCGCCTCGATAGCCTCTGCGGCCCCACGTCTCAGGGAATGAACTGCCGTTACATCGCCCCTGCGCACATGAGCCAATAGCGTACCAATGGACGCCTGCTGAGGTGAGATTGCGATATCAATAATACTGCTTTGCACCAGCCCTACATAGGCAGCTCGGTTAATTAATGCCATTACCTTGCGAGCACCTAAGCGTTTGGCGAGCATGGCAGAAAGAATATTGGCTTCATCGTCATTGGTAACTGCGCAAAACACATCAGTATGCTCAATGTTTTCTTCCATCAGTAATTCTTCATCCGCTGCATCACCAAATAACACGATTGTACGATCAAGTGTTTCGGATATAGCCTTGGAACGCTCAGGGTTATGGTCTATCAATTTTACCTGGTAATTATGTTCCAGCGCCTTCGCGAGACGTGTTCCGATATTGCCACCCCCGGCGATAATGATTCGTTTTACCGGCCTGTCAAGGCGGCGCAATTCTTTCATCACCACGCGAATATGACGCTTTGCCGCGATAAAGAACACTTCATCATCCGCCTCAATAATAGTATCGCCTTCGGGAATAATCGGTTGACCACGCCTGAATATAGCTGCGACACGGGTATCGATACCTGGCATATGTTCACGCAGGGTTTTTAATTCATGCCCAACCAGCGGTCCGCCATAATAGGCACGTACCGCTACCAGTTGCACTCGCCCTTCAGCGAAATCCAGAACCTGTAATGCGCCAGGATATTCAATCAAACGCTGAACATAGTCGGTAACCAACTGTTCCGGGCTGATGAGTACATCGATGGGGAGCGCTTCCTGTGTGAACAGCTGAGGATGCGCCAGATACTCTACTCCTCGAACGCGGGCAATTTTGGTAGGTGTATGAAACAGAGTATAAGCAACCTGGCAGGCAACCATGTTTATCTCATCCTGGTTGGTAACGGCAATAATCATATCCGCATCTTCA
>NZ_CDLKIE010000433.1:0-4724 GCF_975902315.1 Kaarinaea lacus
CAACAGAAGATTCAGGTGAATATTCAGGGAACGATCGAATTACAGGTGGAGTAAACGCTCATTATATTACTGTCGCCCGCAAAAAATCTTCCTACACGCTATCAGAATCTCATAAATTCCAGTAGCTTAGCAACCGGCTGAGAGGTGTAAAAAGACGTTCTAGTTATCCTAAATTACTGCACCAACAAGCATTTCGTAATACACTAATCCTTACTGAATTCGTATGGCGCCAGGTGTCTACCGTCGCCTGGGATTGTTATTGTGATGTAAATCAACGCGATACTAAGCAGATGTGACCATACTTAAATCGGTCAGTTGTTAAACAGGATTCCATGAAACATAGCCCTCTAAAAATGGCGCACCCTGCGATGCTCTCCCTGGTGATGGCTGTGGTCGCCATGGTTTTGGGTATTGTCGTCTATTTACTGGATCGTGATGCAGGTTCGGTATATTTCATGTCGGACTGGATGGTATTGGGCGATGGCCAAAATTCTGTATTTGGCTTGTTAGGTCAACATATACCTACATTCGTTCATGTCTACACTTTCATTTTATTAACTATGGCCCTGGTAGTTCCCGAGGAGCGTTACCGCCAGTACCTGTTGCCTGTATGCATTGGCTGGTTCCTGATTGACGCTCTGTTTGAAATTGCCCAGATAGATTCTATTGCCCAGCGAATTGCCGGTTGGGTACCGGACTGGTTCGCGGGTATTCCATTTCTGGAAAATACCGCAAGTTATTTTATTCATAGTACGTTTGATATTCTGGATCTGCTCTCTATTGGGTTGGGAACTTTAGCAGCCTACGTGACTATACAAATAATTTTAAAAAGGAGTGCTCACAGTGCGACACCTGTTTGTCAGTAGTAGTTTAATTATTCGAGTTTTTAGTTTGTTGTTGCTAATGATGCTGGGTACGTTCAGCATAGTAGGATCAGGTGGCGGTGATGATATTACGGGTGGCGGTGCAACGCTAACGAGTATTACAGTTACACCCGCTGCGGTACCTGATGGTTTGCCGGTTGATCTTACGCTGCAATTTACTGCCATTGCAGAATATTCCAATAACACCCAGCAGGATGTAACGGGTTCTGTTAAATGGGAATCCAGTGATACAACCGTAGCGACTATCAGCGTGGTTGGTCTGGCTACAGGATTGGCAGTTGGGTCAACCAACATCACGGCATTCATGTCAGGTGTTACTTCTAATTCTGTGAGTTTAGAAGTAATAACTTTTAATCTTACTAAAATTGAAATTGCTCCTGCAATAATGCCGGACGATTTACCTCTGGGTATTGATCAACAATTTGTTGCGCAAGGAACGTTTGATAATAACAGGTCGTATGACATTACTGAGTTTGTTACCTGGAACTCGGATAATCAAACCGCAGTTATGATGGATTCCAATACAAAAGGATTAGCAACGAGCGAGGCGGTTGGTATCGCTAATATCACCGCTTCTACAACAACGCCCTTATTAACGTCAAATAGCGTCAGTGTTGAAGTGGTTAACAACAAAACAGCAAGTAATTTAATTGTGGAACCGCAGTGGATTGGTTCATTGCCAGTGAATCGAACGCAACAATTAAACGCATTATTACAGTTCAATGACAATAGTACCTACCTGGTAACCAACCGGGTAGCCTGGTCCAGCGATGACGAAGCCACTGCCGTTGTCAACAACGACAGTAATCTTGGCGCTAAAGGACTGGTGACCGCTGTTTCGACGGGAGGGGCATCCAGCAGTAGAGTGCCCATTCGAGCCGTTGATAATCTTACCTCACCTACCACCGCAACTGTCGATGTGACAAACGCGACTCTTAATTCAGTCACGATCGACACCCGGTCTGATGATGGCCTCGATAGTTTGCCCGTTGGCTATAGCCGGGATTTTTATGCCCGAGGTGAATTCTCCGATGGATCCCAGTTGAATTTGGTGAATCCCGGGTCGTGGATCATTAGCGATCCTACCATTGCAAGTTTTATAAGCACTGGTGCAACAGCCAAGGTGCGAGGGCTGGCGCCTGGCAATGTAGATATTTCCTATGTAGACATCCTGGCAGATGGCAGTGTGAGTGGCGTGGTTGGCACGATATCACTGACGGTTACCGGTGCATCATTGGCATCCATTGCAGTAACACCAACAGGCGGTACATTGCCTGTAGAAGCACAGGGACAATTCGAAGCGAAAGGCACATTTGCGGGTGGTCTGATCAGGGATATCACCAATGATGTCGTGTGGAATAGCACTGCAAGCGCTGTAGCAGTTTTCGGTCCCGACAAAGGCAAGATTACAACACTAATCGCAGGCAGCAGTAATATAACTGCGACGGGACTTGATAGCAGCAGCCAGGCAGTTGTGTCACCACAGGCAAGCCTGACTGTACAGAATGAAACGATACAGGACTTATTAATTCCTAACCTTGGTGCTGTTTCAGCTGGCGCTGAGATAGATTACACGGCGCTTGCGTCGTTTACTAACAGCGTCAGTGCCGACTACACAGCTCGCGTATTATGGTCGACCAGCAATGTAGAAATAGCGACGGTATCAAATGTTCCTGGTACCAAGGGGCGCGTGACTTTCATTAAAGCGGGGCAGGTTAATTTAAACGCCACTGTACCGGGCACGGCCATTTCCGCAACACCGATAGTTATTAATGTGCAGTAGTTTCGGTTGTTGGCCGAATATTGAATAAGGATAAAGCCGCTTTAGAGAGCTAAGGCTCGAGGCGGCTTTTTCAAAAGTCAGTATTTATAACCAGTCCGTCAATAAAATCCCGATACCTATGCGATTCGATAGAACGTTATAGTCAATCAGGCTCTCCCCGTAACCATAGAAATACTGGGCAATGCCTTTGATGCGCTTGCTAAAACTGAAGGTGTAATTAAGTTCAATAGTCGTACGGCCTTCGTCAATGCCGATTATATTGCGCAACATGACGGTTCCCTGGTGATTTTGGTATTTCACTAATGCACCTAGCTCACCATATCCCATATAGTCGTTAATATCAGGGTTATCTCCGTCAGTTTTAGTTTCTGGAAGTATATACCAGGGTTTTATAGAAAAGACGTAGTGGTCTTTCTCGAACAGGAAGTTAGCAATGATGCGGTTCCAGCTTCTGGAAAGTGGTTCTGATCTTCCATTGGACTGGTGATTAAGTGAAACTGTGATCAACGTGGTTTTTAAACCAAATATTTCATAGTTTGCGTTATGAGCCCAAATCAGTTCCGGCTCATGGTTGGTTTCTCGAAACGGGGAAGATAAATCAGTGTTGTAAAGTTGCCAGAATGCCAGTTGTGTGTAAGCAAACCATAAACTGCCGCTATCGGTGATAAATTTTTTTGCCAATGGCACCTTAAAGCTTAGCTGAAATTTTACCTCGACTTTCTGGTATTCAATTTCTTCGCCAGGTGTCTGGTTTGGAATATCATAATTTGATGCATCCAGTTTATCGTTGTAAGTAACAGGTAGAAAGTAGTTGGGCTTGTGAGGAGTTATGATGAATTCATCATAACTTAATGCCAGCTCTCTGCTTAACCGTTCTTCGATAGCTGATGTGGGTTGCGTTTCAGGTTGTTGTTGCCCAGCATTGTCATAGCATTGCAGGCGATCAGTGTCGTTTTCTATTTCGGCGCAGCTGCTAACGCCCTGCGCATGAATGGTAGTGGCGCTAGCAAATAAAAAGGTAAAAATTATTATCGACGAAGTATTTAAAGTCACGAGAATACTTATTTTATTATTGTTGCATTTCAATGAGAAGTATTTTGCGCTTATTAATTGTCGATAGCCAGTTGCAGTATGTGATCTACGTCATATGTGCGTGACTTATTAATGTCTAATAGCTTGCATACTTTGCATAACCTTTTTCCACCAGGAGATCATTGATGTTAATCCATTCATCAGGTGATTGCTCAAGCCACACTTCTGCAATATAGCGTCCGTATTTGCCTTTCTCGTCTTTGATGGTTTGCAGCAGGACTTCTTTGCTATCAATCAATCCGCGCAGGAAATCTCTCGATATCAGGCCCTGCTCGCGTTCATCACCTCTAAGTTCGGGGGTATTAATTCGTGCCAGGCGAATTTTTTCATCATGTATCCAGGCATGGAGTCCGACATCAACATCAGCCGTAATGGTATCACCGTCATAAACGTACTTTACGAGTGCACGATAATAATAAAGATGGGATTTCATGGGCTTTCCTTTTTCTCTGGAGAAGTCTTCGTCATATAGTGGATTTTTTGTGGCGTTTTGTACCATCTATATACTGTGAGAACCTACGAGTATAAAAATAGTTTAGTATATTTTTCGCCCGCTACATGGTCGCAATCTGATCAGTTCAATTCCAAATTAATTGCGATAGATCTATACTTGCTGTCCGGGATGGGTTGTAAGTTCCTGGTACTCACAGGTAATGACAAAATAGAAAAGGGGAAATGACCATGGTTAGTCTGGAAACACCGGTATGTGATTTTGGAAAAGCTGCAATCGATTTTTCTTTGCCCGGTGTGGACGGCAAACAATGGTCTTTGCAGGATTGCAAGGGTGAAAAAGGCTTGCTCATTATGTTTATCTGCAATCATTGTCCCTACGTAAAAGCGATCCGTGACCGGATTGTGCGTGATACTAATGCACTAAAAGAACTGGGTATTAACAGTGTGGCGATTATGTCCAACGATCCGGCGCTGTATGAAGAAGATTCCTTCGAGAATATGAAAAAAGTATC
>NZ_CDLKIE010000434.1:0-6572 GCF_975902315.1 Kaarinaea lacus
CAAATTGAAGATATCATTTCTGCTCGACATGGTAAAAATGATGTAACCATTACTACGCAGGAACAAATGCTGGATGTATTAGGTTCGATCCTCAATATACTTACGTTCGCCGTAGGCGCGCTAGGGGGAATATCACTGTTGGTTGGTGGAGTAGGAATTTTAACGATTACAACAATTGCCGTAAGTGAAAGAAAATCAGAAATTGGTTTGTTGCGCGCCGTGGGCGCCAGGCGAAATCAAATACTGATGTTGTTTTTAGGCGAAGCCACTATTCTATCGACTATTGGCGGAATGGCAGGCATTTTATTCGGCGTTGGACTAGCGTTCTTACTTCACCTGGCCTTACCTGCCCTGCCGACTGAATTTTCGTTTTTCTTCGCCGCACTTTCTGTCGTCACATCAGTAGTCATTGGGCTGGTCGCAGGTGTAATCCCCGCCATGCATGCGGCTAAACTGGATCCGGTAGAGTCTTTACGCGCAGAATGATTGAAAAGGAAAATAAAAAAGGTAAGCGCTAAGGCGACAATTCTTTCTCAATGGCATCAAGGCCAAGATGGCGCACGTCTTTACCTTTCACCAGGTAAATAATGTATTCACAAATATTTTTAGCATGATCCCCAATGCGCTCTAATGCTCGCACCGACCAGATCACATCCATCACGCGCTTGATTGAACGCGGGTCTTCCATCATATGCGTTATCAGCTGGCGCAAAATACCTTCGTACTTGTGATCAACCTCTTCGTCGTACTGAGCCACTTTTAACGCCGCCTCGACATCCATTCTGGCAAAGGCATCCAGGGCATCATGCACCATGCGCTGCACACTTTCCCCCAGCGTCTGAGTTTCATGGTACTGGCTTCGTGGCCGGTCAAGATCAGCCAACTCCACTGCCATACGCGCCACTTTTTCTGCTTCATCACCAATACGCTCTAAATCAGTAATGGTTTTAATGACAGCAACAATTAACCGTAAATCGCTGGCCGCGGGTTGGCGTCGCGCCAGAATCCGTGCGCACTCCTCATCAATATTGACTTCCAGGGCGTTAATCTTAACATCATTTTTTACAACGCCTTCCGCCAGTTCGATATCCGCAGTCACCAAAGCCTTAATGGCATCCTGTATTTGCTGTTCTACCAGGCCACCCATTGCCAATACTTTGGAGCGAATATCTTCCAATTCTACGTTAAATTGCTGGGATATATGATGTCCCAAAGTACTGTTATCCATCTGTCGCTCCATAGACATGCCTATAATTTAATTTTAGAACCAATTGACCTAATAATCAAAAACCTGGCTGAACTTACATATTTAAAACATAATATCTGGTGAACATTAATTTAACCATAACGCCCGGTAATATAATCCTCAGTCTGTTTTTCACGAGGATTAGTAAACAATTGATTAGTATCTCCAAACTCGATCAGTTTCCCCATATACAAAAATGCAGTGCAATCTGACACCCTTGCCGCCTGTTGCATGTTATGGGTAACGATAACGATAGTATATTTATCTTTTAATTCATAAATTAGTTCTTCTATTTTGAGCGTTGATATGGGATCAAGCGCTGACGCTGGCTCATCCAGCAATAACACTTCAGGTTCAATGGCAACCGCTCGCGCGATCACCAAACGTTGTTGCTGACCACCGGAAAGGCCTAATGCGTTATCGTGCAATCGATCCCGCACCTCGTCCCATAGCGCAGCGCGTTTTAGCGACCGCTCTACTACATCGTCCAGGGTGCGCCTGTCGTTAATACCCTGTAATCGCAATCCGTAAGCGACATTTTCAAAAATAGACTTGGGAAACGGGTTGGGTTTTTGAAACACCATGCCAACACGGCGCCGCAACTCAGCTACATCGACTGATTTGTGGTAAATATCGTCACCATCCAGCAATAGTTCACCCTTAATCTCCGTACCATCCACCAGATCATTCATGCGATTCATGCAACGCAACAACGTGGATTTTCCGCAGCCGCTGGGGCCAATAAAAGCTGTTACCTTTTGCTTGGGAATTTTTAAATTGATGTCATAGAGCGCCTGCTTTTCGCCGTAATAAAGGCTAAGGTCTTTAACTTCAAGACACGTTTCCACGGATTCAAGATCGACTCCGCTACTGGTTCTTCCCAGCGCCTCGATATCGATAGCATGCGTTGGAGTAGTTTGTTGTGATTCGGTATTCATAAATAGCCTCTTTTAATGCTCCAGCGCGCGATATTTTTCACGCAAATGATTTCGTATGGCAATTGCTGTCAGATTCAGCACAACGATAACAACAACCAGCAATAGTGCAGTTGCGTACACTAATGGGCGTGCTGCTTCGACATTTGGACTTTGAAAACCAACGTCATAAATATGAAAACCCAAATGCATAAATTTCCGGTCCAGGTGCAGGAATGGCGCATTAGTATCTAAGGGCAGCGAGGGTGCCAGCTTTACTACCCCTACCAGCATCAAAGGTGCTACCTCTCCTGCCGCTCGCGCAATGGCCAGAATCAATCCTGTCATAATAGCGGGACTTGCCATAGGCAGGACAGTACGCCAGAGGGTTTCCGCCTTGGTTGCACCTAGCGCCAAACTGCCTTCGCGAATTGCTTTTGGAATACGCGATAAGCCTTCCTCTGTCGCAACAATAACAACGGGAACCGTGAGAATCGCTAACGTCAATGAGGACCACAAAATGCCAGGCGTACCAAAAGTGGGAGATGGCGCGGCTTCCGGAAAAAACAGCTGGTCGATATTGCCACCGAGAAAATAAACAAAAAATCCTAAACCAAACACACCATATACAATAGATGGCACACCGGCGAGATTATTAACCGCTATACGTATAGTACGGGTTAACACACCCTGCCTGGCATACTCTCGCAAATAAACAGCCGCCACCACACCGAACGGAGTCACCATGACCGACATAATCATTACCATCATGACCGTACCGAAAATCGCCGGAAACACCCCCCCTTCTGTATTCGCTTCCCGTGGATCGTCACTGACAAACTCCCAAATCTTTTCGATATAGAAACCTGCTTTGGCAAACCATGACATAGCGTTGGGATAATACACGCGGACAATTTTAGCCAAAGGTATCTCGACCTGTTGATCAGTGGCAGTTTTAACAACAACCGAGTCGCGATTAATCTGTTTATATAATTCAATCAACTGTTGTTGCAGGCCATCATACTGCTGTTGGTACTCTGCTCGTTCCTGATCAATGTCCTGCAGGTTTTCCGGACTATCCTCTTTATTCAGCTCTAACGCGCGTTGCGCCAGCCTGAGCCTTTCCATGCCATGATTGATGGCACCGATGTCATGCTTCTCAATATCACGTATCTGGTCATGAAGTTCCAGGACGCGGACAAGTCGCTCTTCCAGTGCAGACTCTGCCTGTTCGCCTTCAGCGATGACTTGCCCTTCCTGCTTTACCGCAAGCAGATAACCGAAGAAATTTCCCCATTCACGGCGTTCTGCAGCCAGCATTTTTTCGGGAGAGTCCTGCTGCTTGATATCTTTTCGCAACACCCACTTGAAGTCCTGACCACCGACATCCCGGTTGCCAACTTTTAGCAGTGATCGCTCATAGAAAGCCTCACCATCTGACACATCATAACCCGCATCTTTCAAGCGTTCGGCACTAACAACTTCAGTCTCGTGAAACTCTCCTGCAACAGTAACTGTCTCTCCTGATCGCTCGACATATTGCAGTTCAACCAGCTCTTTCGGCCAAAAATGGGAAAGTCCTCGACCGGCGATTAGTAAAATCAGACCAAATACCAATATCAGACTCGCACTAACCGCCGATGCAGTAAGCCATATCCAGGGACTGCCTGATTTAAACCATGCTTTCATCATAACGAGCTGTATTTCTCTCTTAAGCGCTGACGTACTATTTCAGCCAGGGTGTTGAACAAAAAGGTCAATAAGAACAACACCAGGGCTGCAAGGAACAACACACGATAGTGCGTACTATCGACCTCAGACTCTGGCATTTCCACCGCAATGTTCGCAGCTAATGTACGCATGCCCTGAAAAACACTGAGGTCCATCACGGGCGTATTGCCTGTTGCCATCAACACGATCATAGTTTCACCGACGGCCCGTCCCAGACCAATCATTACTGCAGAAAAAATCCCCGGACTGGCGGTTAGCAAGACTACTCTGACCAGGGTCTGCCATGGTGTTGCGCCCAGGGCCAGGGAGCCAAAACTTAAATGCTTCGGTACACTGAAAATGGCATCTTCAGCAATGGAAAAGATTGTAGGGATAACTGCAAAGCCCATAGCAAAACCCACCACCAGTGCATTGCGTTGGTCGAAACTAATACCCATCTCATTAGTTAACCAGCCTCGCATGTCACCGTTGAACAACCACAACTCGATGGGCTGACTAATTGCGATAGACAACCAGCCGATAACAATAATAACCGGGATCAGTAGCGCAGCTGTCCAGCCGTCGGGAATACGATGTTTAATATGACCTGGCAAACTGTTCCAGCCAAACGCTGCAAGCAACACACCAATCGGTAGCACTAATAACAAACTAAAAATTCCCGGCAAGTGGTCCTCAACAAACGGAGCGAACCATAGCCCAGCCAGAAAACCCAGGATTACCGTTGGCAAAGCTTCCATAGTTTCGATACTGGGTTTTACCATGCGTCGCATGCGAGGCGCCATGAAGTAAGCCGTGTAAATCGCCCCCATGATTGCCAGTGGAATCGCAAACAACATCGCGTAAAATGCGCCCTTGAATGTTCCAAAAACCAGAGGCGTCAAACTTAACTTGGGTTCAAAATCGTTACTTGCTGATGAAGATTGCCAGATATATTCAGGTTCGTTATAGCTTTCGTACCACACCTCGCCCCACAATGAAGACCAGGAAATCTCCGGATGTTCATTTTCCAGTTTCCAGAAATGAACGGTTCCGCTATTGTCTTCAAGTAATACAGCATTGGCGCGCGGAGACAATCCAAGAAACTTGACTGACTCAGGCACCCTTTCCACCAGCAATTGTCGTTCCGCTGTGGTATGGAATACACCAACATTTCCGACGTTGTCTGCCGCCACAAATCCTTTACGGCGCTCTTCATGCGCGATGGTTGTAATAGGAAATTTATCCAGCTGAAACTGGCGCACTTGCACCAGTTGTCTATTGCCAAGATTATCTTTCGCAGTAAACCACTGTGCGATACGTCCTTTGGAATCGCCAACCAGTAACGATAGTTCTCCTGCAAGAAAACTCACCGAACTTATTTTCGCACCTTGTTCAGTGACACTGCTGGTTCCCAGCAACGCTGGGTCTTCCTTATCGCTTACATCGTAGTGCCTTAAAGTCCCGCTTTGATCGGCCAGATATAAATTCCGCTGCTCTTTATCGAGCAACATATAATCCACTACTTCCATGTCATCAGTAACGGTCGATATCGTACGTTCCAATGACACTTCATCTTCGAGCATGGATTCTTCCATTGCGAAATGAGCGAGTAGCACTGTATTCTCTTCCAGCAATGCAACGACCGAAATTTCTTCTTCCCCTACACGAAAAACGAATTTATTAATCGCTCTTTTATCTTCATCGACTACGATGGGAGCTTCACCAAAGGGAAATTCAATACTGGGAGTAATGACGCGTTGATCATTGGGATAAGTCAGTTGATAGTTGTGCCTGGCGATAACAATACGGCCATCAGAAAGTCCATAAGCGACATAACGTGTTACCGGATTACCCCGTGCAACACTGCTTATCGAAACATCATCAGGTATGGGCAATTCGACGTCCTTGATGATGTCTCCACTACTTGCGTTAAAAAATAACGCGTGGCCGCCACTGGTGAACCGCACACCGATTTCATTTTGTTCTTCAAGTGCAATCAGTTTCGTAGAGTTATCGCTGCCACCAGGCAGTGGAAAATTTGATACAGCTGTTGTTGAGGCGCTGGCGAATAGTGGTAAAACTACATACAGCAAATAGAAAAAGATCAATACGATCGCGATAATGACACTGATACCGCCAAAACCTATGCTGTATCTTGCCGTAATATCTTTTAGCGTACGCCACTTTCTGCGACGCGCCAGTTCCGGCTGGAGTTTGTCAATTACCGAGGAATTATTGGTGGACGCATTAGGCATGGCGCAATGATAAGGAGCAAATATGACAGTTTTGTTACAGTATGAGAATTCCTTGCGCTAAATCAATTAAGCTTATAACTCTAAAAAACAACAAGTTATAGAATTATTGGTTGTTTAATAGACGCATGGTAAATCTGCTTGCCATAAAATTGTAACAATTTAATGCGCTGTAGTATGCCTAAAAACAGATATCAAAATGCTGATTCATTGAGAAAGTTCAGGGCGGGTCAGGTAAATCGTCTCTGGATGTGATGCGCTGAACCTGATCAATCAGGCTTTAACTCCTGTTAATATATGTTGAATACTAAATTAATTGACTGAAAAAAAGAAAGCCCCTTTATCAGGGGCTTTCTTTAACTTTCAATTACTGGATTAATTTTCAATTAACAGGCATTTATAACTTCTTGAGATATTTATCGGCGACTTTTGCTGGTAGCGGAATGTAAC
>NZ_CDLKIE010000435.1:0-3628 GCF_975902315.1 Kaarinaea lacus
ATTATTCAATACTTCTCCAAAACCACTGACTCTCAATCGAGGGGATAAACCCATCATCGAAAATAGAATCAGTACGGCGGCAAGGAAAAATCCCATCACCATCCACAATGGCTTGATCGGTGGAAAAGCCATTTCCATGACGATCAAACTAAACCCGATCAACAGGAATAGTATCCGCGTCGATGTTCTTAACGCCCGAGATTTTCTGGAAGAAACACGTAAGATTGTGGTCATCCACATCTCCTTTCTAAATTGTTAAACAGTCACGAGTCACTGGCCTTCTCTAAAAACACGGCAACCGGACCAGGCAAAACTGTTAACTGTTATTTGCTTTCCCTCGCAAAGTTACTTTTTGCGATCGAACATATACTAGAATTTCTACAGGGGAACTCAAACGATATTTTTCGATCGTCTTGAGAAAGAAATATTTTCGATGTTTTGCTAACGGCGGAAGGGTGCAGGGAATGGCTTTGGCTGAGCAAAAACAAATATTAGAAACAATTATATTTTAACCCCAATTGTCGGTTAAAGATTGATCGCGGTTTGTTGTCATTTCACGCTCCCCTGATTCTATTAAGGAGCTAAACGTGAAAATGGTGGATATTACGCTACTTGCCAGGATGAGCCAGTTTAAGTGCGATGACCGTTAAGGCAGGCAGAAAGGTCAATGCTACGACAGCGGTTCCCAATAAACCAAACATGACAATCACACCGACTCCTCGATATAGTTCGGTTCCCTCGCCGGGAATAAACACTAATGGTGCTAACCCAAATACGGTGGTAAGTGTTGACATGGCGATGGGACGTAAACGTAGATCGACTGCATTACGCACTGCTTGCATGGCGTCCATTTTCAGTTCGCGTACATTTGTCATGGCCTGGTGCACGATGAGAATGGGATTGTTAACCACAGTTCCCATTAAAATGAGAAAGCCTAGCATGGATATCATGTCAAACGACAAATGTGTAGCCTCAAGTCCGAGCAGGGGAAATAACCAGTCGCCACCAAAGTTAAAAATCCAGAGGCCGAATATGCCGCCGGCAACACCCAGGGGAATGGTGGTCATAATTAACAGTGGGTAACCCCAATGGGTAAAGATGGCGACCAGTAACAGATAAATAATAATGATTGCGACAATATAGTTGGTGGTTAAGGCTTCACGTGTTGCCTGTAATGCGTCACTGGCACCGGAAATTCCCATGGTGATGTTGCTGGGGATTTCGCCGGAGTCACGCAAGTAATTAACGACATCTTTCCTAACGATATCGACGCCGGTTTCCAGTGCTACATTATCAGGTGGAATGATATTTAGAGTAACGGTGCGTTTTCCGTCCAGGCGTCGAATGCGATTGGTATCAACGGTTTCTACTATATTGGCAATGGACGACAATGGCACGATAGCACCGATAGGTGTGTAAACGGTCATTTGATTCAGGCTTTCCAGTGACGCGTTTTTCCCCGCTTTGCTATATAAGTAGATGTCAATCTTGTCGTCATCGAGAAAGAACTCATCGACAAATGCGCCATCGGTAAGTGCGGCAACAGTAAAACCAAATTCCTGGGTATTCATACCCACTTCACTGGCGCGGGTCCAGTCGGGTTGTATCTCTACCAGTGGTTGCGATAAGGATAATGTTGAGGGATTTGCCCGTATGCGAGGTGAATCGAAAACTTCCTGCGCACGTTGATAAACTGTTAGCGCAGAGCTGTAAATATCCGACAGGTTGGGGCCAGAGATATCGACGTTTATGCTACGCGTGCCACCCGAATTACTGGTGATGATGGAACCCCGCGTGACAAAAGAACGCATGGCAGGATATTCCCTGTACTTGTCATGAATGGCTTTCATTAACGCTTTGATCTGTGACGGGTCCTTGGGCTGAGAAATAATTCTGATGCGGCGCGATTCAATACTTAAGTTGAAATAAGCCATGGCAGGAACTTTGGTTTCACCGTTTATAAATTGCTCCGGTGTATCGTCCAGGAACTGCATAAAGTAATCCTGCAATTCAAATCCTATCTTCGCCATGGTTTCGAGATTATAACCAGGCGGTGAGCTCAAGGAGGCGAAGGTTTTGGGTTCTTCACCTTCTGGCAGGTACTCCGCCGCTGGTGTTAAATACATAAATATTGCAACACTGATAGCGACGACTAAGGCAATAATAGTGACGCGATGACCAGTGTTCTCAATCAGGTAGTTAATACCATGTGTAATGCGAGAACGGGCGCCTTTCTTCTGTTCGTCAGCTGCTGCGCCATCGGAACGAAATTGCAGGTGTGCTGTGGCAGTGGGGATAACCGCGATGGCGACCAGCATGGAGGTAAGTATCGATGCAGATATGGCAATAGCAATATCCGAATATAATTGTCCCGCTTCTTCCTGAATAAACAGTATGGGTACAAACACCAGCACCGTGGTTAAAGTGGAAGCCAGTACCGCAGGCCAGACCCGTTGTACACCGGAGATTGCGGCGCGCAGTCTATCCATGCCTTTACGGCGTTCACGCTCGATACTTTCCAGAACCACAATGCCATTGTCGAGCGTCATGCCAATGGCGAATGCCACGCCGGCCAGGGAAATAACATTAACGGTACGGCCGGTTGCCAGCAGTCCAATAAACGCAGCGATCGTACAAACCGGAATACCCATCACGCCGACCAATGTTGCCCTGCCAGAACGGAGAAACAGGTACATAACCAGGCTCGCCAGTATTGCACCGAGCGTCAGGTTCTGCCAGACGTTTTTAATGGACTCCTGCACATATCCGACGTCATCAGCGATCAGACGCATATACATACCGGCAGGATTGAGTAGCTCGGAATTAATGGCCTCCATTTCTGCCATCAATGCATTCTTGATGTCGATAACATTGGAACCGGGTTGGCGCCGCACTGACATGCCGATGACCGGAGCACCATCGGTATAAGAAATCCGTGACAGCTCCGAGTGATCTATCTGGATATCCGCCACATCGCCCAGGCGAATAACAGAATCGCCGCGACGGTCGAGAATCAGTTGGCGTAAGTCCTCAATGTCTTTAAAGCGGCCAATGGTGCGCAATAAGTAGCGGCGTTTGCCTGATTCAATTTCGCCGCCGGATATGTCGCGATTGCGATCCCTGATAACGTTACGTACATCCGTTAATGAAATTTTACGTTCGGATAAACGTGCCGGATCAATGAGAATTTGTATCTGCCTTTCTGCGCCACCATAGACATTCACTGAGGAAACACCGGGCGCGCTTTCCATGCGTGGTCGGACATTGTCATCAATAAAATCCTGCATCAAGACCATATCCAGGTTGCGTGGATTATCTTTTAGTGGCGCAACCCGGAAGTACATAAAGGAATTGGCGGAAAATGAAGAGGCATAGATGCGCGGTTCGTCGACGTTATTGGGATAGGAAGGAACCTGGGACAGGGCATTATTAACACGGATTAAGGTTTCATTGAGATCAATACCGAAAGGGAAATCCAGTTCAACCCTCGCCTGGCCAAAAGAGGAGGTGGAGACTATCCGTTGCAGGCCGGGAATGGCGCGCAGGTATTCTTCCTGCTCAATGACAATTTCTTTTTCTACATCCTGTGGTGTGGCGCCGGGCCATGTGGTGCGGATGGATATAGTAC
>NZ_CDLKIE010000436.1:0-3773 GCF_975902315.1 Kaarinaea lacus
CAGCAAATTCTAAAACTATTATTTTTGCACCACTAATATATTTCTATAGCAAAGTCAGCAACTGGACCATCATGACTTAGGGCAAAGTAAGGAAGACTGGCTAAATTCAAGGTGCAATCAAATTCCAGTTTTCCCTGGTTCGTACGAACCACCAACGTTTGTATGGAGTCCACCCGCGTCATATTATTCCCCACCATGAACTTTAAGTCTCCATCTACATATTCATAGCGATGATCATTTTTTGATTGCCCCGACTCGGGAATGACAGCACCTTTGCCAATTGTTACCTTTCGATATGTTGTCAATACATCACCGTTACTTTTGATAACTCGTGCAACAATGCTTCCAGAGTGGAACATTCTTACCCGTGTAGAAAATTTTTGCGTTTGATATCCTTCAAGAAGCCTTACAGTAACGGCAGCTTCGGAATTGACAAAAATAGTTATTTCACTACCAGTGCCGATATAATCGGGCATTTCTAACGTAAGCGGTATAGCGTCACCGTTCTCGGCACTTTCTGGTGCTTTTAATACAAGCTCATTTGTTTTTCGAGTATTCGATGATCCACTGCATCCTCCCGCTATGGCCAAAATTACCAGAACAATCAAAACTCTTGTAAAGCAAAGTTTCATGTAATATTCGTCATCCCTGAGAAATAAATCTCTAATATGATTATTATAGTATCCCATTGTACAACCTACTCTATTGCTGCAAAGATTATTTCGCCTGAATTACTTTACCAAATTCCGCAACTTCGGCCATTAATTCCTCCACAGTTAGCGTCGTTGCTGGTGTAATTGGGCAACCCGCATTTTGCAATGCTCTGGCCGTCCATACATTACAGGTATTAAATGCATGATAGGTTTCCCCGGATAAGTAAAATTGACTCTTGCCATACAATCCCGGACCCAGAGCCTGGGCCACCCCCCTGTCATCTCTGGCATAGCTATTTCTTAAATAGTCACAAAGTCTCGCAAATCCCTCGTGGGTCAAATCAATCCTGATAATCTCGCTACGCGCGAAGTACTCTTTTACAGGCTCACTGAATCCGACAATGTGTAAAACACTCTCTGTGGGGAATAATCCTGCTTTTAGAGTAATCCCCAGGTGTGGATCAGAGGTCATGTAATAGTCTTTGTCGCCCCATCCCACTTCCAGATACCTGGCATCAGGAAAATCATTGTGCTCAGGCCACAGGCCATCCGGGATATCCGCCCGTTTGATAACTATACCGGCATGCCAACCATGACTGACGAGATAGATTGATTTAACAGGCTCATTTTGGCCTGGTGGAAACAAGCCCTTCGGAGGTGAGGAACAAGCAGCCAAAACCAGAGACAACAGGATAAAAATAACTTTGTTGATTCCGTCACTCATTGCTTCTCGTTAACTCAATATAAAATCTTTCCAGGCACTGTTTTGCTATTTGTTGCCAGCGTATTTCATTCTGTTTTTTCAATACTGCGACGCATTATATCCAGGGCAACAATAAGGAATCCTAATATCACCGAAGCCCCTGCAAATGCCTTAACCAGGTCAGTATCGAACAATACAAGAAGAATTGCGCCGGCCACTATCAATACAATACCACTGATTCTAAAAGCCATTATTTACCTCATTATTTTTAAAATAATCCTGTTTTTATCCACAATCCGGATTTTACGGTCCAGTCCGTTAATGATTTTCTCATCCAATACAACCAGAATTTATTATCAATTTAAAGTAAAATATTATACGGTTCATGATTTTATCTGGATTGACTAATTTTTTCTGCAGTATCAACGACTTTCCTGTTGAGGAATCATTTGCATGGAAAACCTGGAAGCGCTTGACCTGGTGAATAAGGGCGGCCTGCTGGTATGGCCAATCCTGTTGTGCTCACTCATTGGTACAGCCATATTTTTCGAGCGGTTGTTGCGTTACCGAAAATTTCTGAAGCGTCGTGAAAATCATGAATCCCTGTACCAACTTATTCATGACGGTAAATTCGGTACCGCCCGGGAACTTATACGCAAAAGCAACCCAGAGCAATCTGCGGCCAAACGGATAATACTGGAAGCGCTTAATGTTGAAGAACCCGACCGGGACACTGTGGAAATGATTTTAATTCATGGCGTCGAACGGGAAGTCGCATCATTATCGCGTTATCTAAGTACCCTCGCAGTTCTCGGTAGCACCGCACCACTGCTTGGTTTACTGGGTACGGTATTGGGAATGATCAAGGCATTTGTCGTTGTAGAACGCATGGGGGGCAGTGTCAATGCCTCGGTATTAGCTGGTGGCATCTGGGAAGCCATGCTCACTACTGCATTTGGACTATTGGTGGCTATTCCACTGCTCTTCTTTCATAATCATCTTGAAAGCCGCCTGCATTATATACACGAATATCTGGAAGAAATTGCCATCGCGTTCATGAAATCCTGGTCCAGGGGCCATAATTCTGTACTGTAGAACCATGTTGCGATTTCCTTCCAAAAAGCGCACACGCCCCACGATTCATCTAACGGCATTGATCGATATTGTATTTTTACTGCTCATTTTCTTTTTACTGGCCAGCAGTTTCGTTGAGCAAGCAGGCGTTGCCATTATCGTACCGGAAATTGAGAGTGAAGGTTCTGGTTTACTTCCTGAAATTATTGTGCAAATTGACAAGGACGGAAACATATTAATTGATGAGACTAATGTGAATCAGCATCAACTAACTACAATTATAAAACTTCGAATTAAATCCCTGGCCAAAGATACCGTTGTCATTCAGGCAGACCGGAGGGTGCAATATGATACGGTTGTAAAAGTTATCGATGCCGCCAAGCTGGCCGGTGCAAAAAACCTGATACTGGTTACCACGCGCAAACAATCGTGATGTTCTCCAGGTCCGTTTAAATATTTTCCTCTGTTGTGTGCTATTTACAATTTCCTGACCTTTTCCAGCATCTCCTGCGCATGCCCATCAGGTGTGACGCCATATATTACTTCTTTCAGGACGCCTTCCTTGTCAATTAAAAACGTAGACCGGACTATCCCCATTTTTTTTACACCTGCTTTTTCCTTTTCCTGCCATACCCCATAACTTTCACACAGTTCACCCGTCGTGTCTGCCAGCAATTCAACTTTCAGAGCATATTTATCAATAAATGCCTGATGGCTTTCGCAAGTATCTTTGCTTACACCAATAACAATCGTATCAGCAGCTGCAAATTCACTGGCAAATTCGGTGAATTGATTGGCCTCTATGGTACAGCCTGGTGTGTCGTCCTTGGGGTAAAAATACAGGATAACATTCTGTCGATTCCGAAAATCAGATAACTTTACAGTTTTGTTATCCTGGTTCACTACAGAAAACTCCGGAGCCATCTGGTTTTTCTCTAACATTATATTTTCCTTGTAAACTGTAATTGAATTAACGAGACATTCAAAAACCAAACTATAATAGCGTTCAAATCAGGACAACCCTTAAATACGCCTGGTACAGTATATAATTTTATTCCAGTACCCACTATCCGTCACTACTTACTGGCAAAAACTCTCCAAAAGGTGACCTGGGTAAATTAGATAATAGCAGGGAGTGCGTAGAGATATTAGTAGACAGCCGCTAACCACACCGATGTGCACAGGCTGCTAAAAGGATCATCAGTAGCCTGATCTAAAAGGCAATGGGTAGCTATTCAAATAGCTACCCATTAAAGTAAATAAATATTTGTTTTTGGAGTAAATCAGCGACACTGGTCTGATCTTTGATCACTTACTGCCAGTGCTACTATGGAAGAATCAGC
>NZ_CDLKIE010000437.1:0-9887 GCF_975902315.1 Kaarinaea lacus
ATTTTTGGTGTTGATAATTTTTAATAGTCTGTTTGCAGCCGTATTGCTCGGTGTTAGTTTTCTAAGGATAAACTGAGCCGCCACTTAAAATCGCAAAAAACACTTCAGGCGCAATATTTTTCTCTAACTACTTATATAGGTATTTTTTTCACTGACTGTGAAGATGCTCAATCCCTGCCGGAACAACTGGCGGCACTGGTAGCCCAGATCCTTCCTTCCCCGACCAGCCCTGCAAAACGAGATTTTGATCACTCTTTAGGCGTTCAGAGGTCACACTTTTTGCCGATATATCTCTTCGTAGTGACTAAAAATCAATCATTTGTGTGAATTTGTTGCCTGCAGCGCGTGAGTGCGCGGGTGCAACTAATTATTTGGCGTCGATGAACGCGCGCGTCAGGAAAGCATAGTCGTTATCGCTGTTGTTCTGCTTTCCATGATGATTGTTGTATTCATGTGAAGGCAATTGCTCATTTTGTTCATGCAGTACTTCTATTTGTTGGATTTGTTATGAAAACTTTTACTCGAATTCTTTTTCTGTTTACCACTATCGTAATGCTGGGTTCGGTTAGTGCGGAACAGGTTACCAAGGAGCAAATCAAGGGACTTGATGAGCAGGTGCAGGACATCAAAAAGGATGTATTGGGAATTTCCGCCGAGCTTAATCAGCTGGAAGAAAAATTGCTGTTTCCATCCAATACCCAGGTTTCCGTATTTGTTTCCCTGGAAAAAGGTGCCGGCTTTGAACCCGATGCGGTGCAATTAAAAGTAAACGAAAAAGATGTTGCCCATCACATTTACAGTTTCAAGGAAGTTGAAGCCCTGCTTGCCGGTGGTGTGCAGCGAATTTACACCGGTAACCTGCGTACCGGGGATCACAGTGTCCAGGTCAGTGTTGTCGGTAAATCGGGCGGCAGTAAAAAAACCAGAACTTCCAGTCATACCATCTCCAAAGGCGTAGGTCCGCAGTTCGTGGAAATTCGTTTGTCCGGTTCGGGTGTGGAAGTCAAGAACTGGTAACATCATGCAGCGGTTCATCGTACTTGTTGTATTTACCTTGTTAGCGAGCAGTGGGTTTAGCTGTATTGCCGCCGATAAAATAAATCGAGCAGCGCTGGCAAATGGCGAACTCAAAGATCTCTATTTTGGCGAGGCTTTGTTTTATGCCCACCAGGGTGAATACTTCGATGCCATTTCTCGCCTGGATACCGAGCTGGCCCAGTATTACGGGCTGGACGAACCTGGTCTTAACTCCCTTTATTATCATATTGACAACGCTGAATTCTCAGTGGGTGATTTCGAACTCTATTACCGAATGCATAAACGTGCCGGGCGCGCTATCAAGGCAGTAATTGAAGGTAATGTGGAAGAAACGGTGCGTAACGAAGCGATCTACCGGTTGGCCAAGATTTACTACCAGAAACAACAGCCCTTAAATGCACTACACACCATTGAAAAACTGAAGGGTAAGGTGCCGGACAACATCAAGCATGAAGAACCGTTTCTACGCGCCCAAATTTACATCGAAACCGGAAGATTCACCGATGCTATCAACTTGTTAAAGAACATCGAAAAAGAAAAAAGTCTGCAGGGATACAGTGGTTATAACCTGGGTGTTGCTCTGTTTCAGAGTGGTAGTGAACAGGAAGGTATATTACAGCTGGACAAAGTGGGGCAAATTAAATCCGGTGATGATCGTGTCCAGGCCATGCGTGACAAGGCTAACCTGGTACTGGGATTTCGATTACTGGAGGCAGAGCAATCAGCGCAGGCCAAACAGTTTTTACAACGCGTCAGGTTAACCGGCCCATTCTCCAACAAAGCCCTGTTAGGTGCGGGTTGGGCAGCTGCGGCGAATGGTCAATTCGATCGCGCACTGGTGCCGTGGACCATGCTGGCCAAACGCAATATTACCGACAAGTCAGTGCAGGAGGTGTTGCTCGGGGTACCTTATGCCTATGGCAAGCTTAATATTTATGGTAAAGCAGCAATTCTCTATGGCCAGGCGCTGGAATCTTATAGCAACGAGATTGAGCGTCTTGATGCATCCATTGCCAGTATTCGGCAGGGTAAATTTCTAAAAGCCGTGATCCGTGAAGAACTGAAAAAAGACAAGCTGTGGCTGGTTCACCTGCGGGAGTTGCCGGAGACTCCGGAAACCTATTATCTAACGGAAATGATGGCGTCCCATGATTTTCAGGAATCATTAAAAAATTATTTTGATCTGGCTGAACTGGAAAAGAAACTGGAGGAGTGGGGTCGTTACCTGGGTGCTTATGAAGAAATCATCAAGATTCGTGGAGCCTATTACGAGCCATTATTGCCGGAAATAGAAACCCAGTTTCGTGCGCTGGATTCAAAGATGAAGTTGCGTATTGAACAGCGCGATAAACTGGACAAGCGGCTGAAGAAAATGCTCATCTCACCCCGGCCGGATTTTTTGACCACTGCCGACGAACGCATTGTATTACAGCAAATAGAAAAACTGGAAAAGAAAGTAAAAGAGCAGGGAATCACTGAGGAAAAGGTCCTGCATAGAATTGCACGACTAAAGGGTGTTATTACCTGGAATGTTAACACGGAGTATCACGATCGCTTTACCCAGGCGGTGGAGCACCTCGCGGAGCTGGATCAACATGTTACGCGATTAAAGGAAATTTATGATTCATTTGTAAGAACCCGCCAGGCGGCGACGCAAAGTTATAAGGGTTATGAAAAGCCATTACAACGATTGCGAATTAAGATTCGTGATGCGCTGGGTAAAGTGAAAGTATTGATGGCCAGGCAGGGACACATGATCGAGGTGATGGCGATCAATGAGCTTGAGCAGCGACGTCAACGCCTCGAGGAATACCAGGTCAAAGCTCGTTTCGCCATGGCGGAAAGTTACGACAGGGCGACCAAGGCCAAACAGGATCAGCAAAAAACGAAAGACGCTGATCGTACCAAACAAGATGATCAGTCAACTAAACCCGGTCAAACGCCAGATCCCGAACAGGTATCTTCCGACAATAGTTCAGAGAATGCCGGGCAAGTTGATCAAACAGCGCAAGTTGTACAGGAAGAGGGCGTGTCTCCATGACGCTGAAACGCACGCTTGCCTTGCTGCTGCCGTTGTTGCTGTCATCCTGTGCGTATGATGGCAACCAGGGCACCATTGCAGAACTGGATTCTGTTGAACTCGAGCTAAAGGATACCGATGTCGAAGATGGTCTGGATAAAGCCATGCAGGGTTATCAAAAATTTCTGGAAGAAACCCCCGAGTCGCAACTTACGCCGGAAGCGATTCGCCGCCTGGCGGATCTAAAAGTAGAAAAGGAATACGGTATTGTCACCGATGAAGCCGTGCTGGATCGCGACGAGGAATCGACGCAAGATGCGTCCGAACCAGGTACAAAAGCTAAATCGTCAATTGATGTATCTGCCGAAAAGGAAAACGCCGGGAAATTACCGGCTGTAGCCGTTGCAAAAGAGTCACAAAAAGATTTCGAGCAACGCGCCACTGAAGGCGAAACAATCCAGTCCACCGCTGGCAATGAACAGGTTCAACTACCCAGGGGCGAGGCTGGTGCGGATTTGCAAAATGCCGGGGCCGAAGAAGCGATAAGCTTATATAAAAAGCTCCTGGAAAAATATCCCATGTATGAGCGCAATGACCAGGTGCTTTACCAGTTGTCGCGTGCTTATGAAGAAATCGGTCAGGTTGATGAAGCGATGCAGGTCATGAACCGACTGGTTAAGCAGTTTCCCAATTCTCGCTATAACGATGAGGTGCATTTCCGGCGTGGTGAATATTATTTTACCCGCAAGAAATATCTCGATGCGGAAGAAGCTTACGCGGAAGTGCTGAAGATGGGGCTGGGGTCTGTGTATTATGAACGTGCGCTGTATAAAAAGGGCTGGACTTTCTACAAGCAGGAGTTGTACGAGGAAGCACTCAAGGAATTTTTTGCCCTGCTGGATTACAAGGTGTCCATTGGTTATGACTTTGAACAGACCACCGATAATATCGAACGCAAGCGTATCAGTGACACTTTTCGTGTCGTCAGTCTGAGTTTTTCCAACCTTGGTGGTCCGGAAACCGTTCAGGCGTTTTTTGGAACAATCGGCGCGCGTGATTACGAATATTACGTTTACCGAGAGCTGGGAGAGTTCTATTTTACCAAGCGCCGTTATAACGATGCCGCGGTAACTTATAACACCTTCATTGATTCAAATCCTTTTCACAAGATAGCGCCGCATTTCAGCATGCGGGTCATCGATATCTATATGAAGGGACGTTTCCCCCGGCTGGTCATTGAGGCGAAAAAACAGTTTGCTTCTACCTATGGCCTGGAAGCCGAATACTGGAATTACTTTGACCAGGCGGAATTTACGGAAGTGCTGGGTTTTCTCAAGACCAATCTCACTGACCTGGCCAATCACTATCATTCCCTGTACCAGAATAAAAAGTTTAAAAAAGACAGGCCGAAGAACTTCGCAGAGGCATCCCACTGGTATCGCGAGTTCTTAAAATCCTTCCCCAAGGATGAGCAGTCGCCGGCCATCAATTATCAACTGGCAGACTTATACCTGGAGAACAAGGATTTTAAACTGGCGGCAGTGGAGTATGAGCGCAGCGCCTATGACTATCCCGTCAACGACAAGTCACAAAAGGCAGCCTATGCAGCAGTGTTTGCATACCGTGAACACCTGAAGAAGGCGCCTTCATCACAGGTTAAGAATGTCAAACGCGACATCATTCGCACTTCGTTGCGCCTGGTCGACAACTTCCCGAAACACGAAAAAGCCACCATTGTACTGGGTGCTGCGGTGGATGATTTATTTGAGATGCGGGATTTTACCCTGGCCATTAAATCAGGACGGCGCTTAATCGAAGAGTATCCCAATGCCGATCCGAAAATCAGGCGTGGTGCCTGGCTGGTAGTGGCGCATTCCTCCTATGAAATGGAAATCTTCCAGGATGCCGAACTGGCCTATCTCGAAGTGCTCAATCTAACGGCCAAAGATGACAAGAGCCGGGTGCAGCTGGTCGACAACCTGGCAGCATCTATTTACAAACAGGGTGAGCAAGCCAAAGCCGAGGAAAACTACAAGGAAGCGGTTAGACATTTTCTCAGAATTGCGGATGTGGCGCCGAGCTCGAAAATCCGGCCATCGGCAGAATATGATGCGGCTGCAGTGTTGATACAAATTATGGATCTTGAGCAGGCGGTTGCCGTACTACTGGATTTTAGAAGTAATTATCCCAGTCACGAACTGCAAAAAGACGTGACGAAGAAAATTGCTTATGCCTACAAAGAACTGGAGAAATTTAGCCTGGCCGCGCAGGAGTATGAACGGGTAGCCAAAGAAGCGGAGCAGGAAGATGTGGTTCGCGAAGCCATGTTGCAGGCGGCCGAACTCTATGAGCAGGCAAAGGATGCAGACAATTCGTTGCGTGTTTACAAACAGTTTGTGGCGAAGTTCCCGAAACCGCTGGAGTTTGCCCTGGAGACTTATTACAAGATAGCGATGATCTACAAGTCACAGGCTGACCTGCCAGGTTATCGACGCACGCTGCAACACATTATTAAATCTGACGCGCAGGCGGGTAATGAACGTACCGACCGGACCCGCTATCTGGCCGCGCAATCATCGCTGGTCATTATCGAGCCCCAGTTTGATGAATTCATTGCCATTAAACTGGTTAAGCCATTTAAGAAAAGCCTGGCCAGGAAACAAAAGAGCATGAAATCACTGGTGGCCAGTTATACCAAACTGGTGGACTACCAGGTGGCAGATGTCACTGCAGCGTCTACTTTTTACATCGCGGAAATTTACTATAACTTCAGCCGCTCGTTAATGGCGTCGGAAAAGCCCGAAGGCCTGAGTGACGTGGAGCTGGAAGAGTTTGAGTTGATGGTGGAAGAGCAGGCCTTTCCATTCGAAGAAAAAGCCATTCAGGTCCATGAAAAGAACATGGAGTTGCTGACCGTTGGTGTCTACAGCAGCTGGATCGATCGCAGTATTGAAAAACTTGCCGCGTTGTTACCGGCTCGATACGCAAAACCGGAAGAAAGTATCAACTATATCGCCAATATTGATAACTATATCTACTCTTCACCCCGATTTGTGCGGGAAGACGCAAGTACCGGTTATATCGTTAACCTGGACTTTTTTAGATATGCGTCACAAAAAGCACTGAAGAACTATCACAAAAATCAAACAAAAGGCGATATAGGTAACAGTAAGAGCGTGAACCAGGACAATGTAGGCATGGGTAATCCTGATTCTGCGCCAGTCGATGGACAAGTTACTACGGATAGTGTAGCGGGCGAAAGTACCGTCGAGAATGCTGAAGTATCTGAACCAGCGGCTCATGACGAAAAGCCTGTAAATAGTACGAACACTAAGTCGCTATCAGAAAGTTCCACTCCTGATAGCGCGAATGAAACCCGGGCTATCGAGAAAGAACAACCCGGGAGTAATAATGGAGTAGTGAAACAAGAAGAAAAGAAACAAAGTGTTGACGCAAGTGGTAGTGGCAAGGTGCAACAACAAGAAAGTAGTAGTTTACCTTCCCAAAATACTGGGTCTGATGAAATGAATGCGCAGGCGATGAAAGTTAATCAGGCAGCAAATTTATCACAGCCCCAGGCACAGTAGTTATCACTCAATAGGTTTCAGATTCCCACCATGGATGGCTTTGCTATGAAGTTTGCTTCATAGGTGCTGGACGTGCACATAGAGCGTTGGACAGTAGGATTCTTAAATTCTGGCTAGACATGGTGTTAAGGAATATGGCAATAAGCAATAAACACATTAACAATACGCCTTCAATGGTTAAGACAGCAATGCAATTTCTGGTTGTTGCTTCGTTGCTGCTGTTGGTCTCTGCCTGCGCGACGACGGGTGGTGGAGTCGCGCAAAAGCAGTCCGTTAAAAAAGTTGCCAGGCAAAATTGTTCGGCTACTGTATCTGCAGATAGTAAAAATCCTCAAAACCCCACTGCCAGCAATGCTCAGGCAAATTGTCTTCCCAAAGGCGTTATAGAGGTCTCCGAAAACTTTGGTGTAGACCCCGAGATACGTAGCGAATTCAACCAGGCTGTCGCCCTGCTTAACGAAGAAAAATATTCCGAAGCTATCAAGTTATTAAAAGCGGTGAGCGGTAAAACCAGTAAGTTCAGCGCACCGTACATAAACCTGGGGATTGCATATGCCAGGACCGGTGAGTTAGAGAAAGCAGAAGAGAATTTCAAGAAAGCACTGGAAGTCAGCAAGCAACATCCCGTTGCTCACAATGAGCTGGGGCTCATCTATCGTAAGACAGGGCGATATGTTGAAGCGAGACAGCTTTATGAAACATTGCTCACCATGTACCCGGACTTTCTGCCAGCGAGAAAGAATCTGGGAGTGCTGTGCGACATTTATATCCAGGATCTCAATTGTGCCTTAGAGCAATATGAGGAATATCTCAAAGGTATACCCGATGACGAGAAAGTCAAAATATGGGTAGCGGATGTCAAGAGCCGCATGTAACGAGAAATGCAAAGGGTAAACGTAAATGCGGTTAAATAAATCATTAATGACAGTGTTGGTACTGCTTAGCTTTGTCGCTATGGATGCCGGTGCAAAAGATGATCCTGAAGCGAAGGGAAAAAATGAAGCAAAGGAGCTATCAGGTATTTCCATCGTGGGCAACAAGGAAGCGCCAAAATCACTGTTTATCGTACCCTGGAAAAGTTCTGAGCTTGGGGTGGAAACCGGCCTGGCTTCAAAGTTACTGGACGAAAAGATGAAAGTGGTCGATAAGGACGTGTTTGAACGAGAGCTGGATTTTTATTCATCAACAGTAAATGAGTAGTAACTGTTATCGATGTGTTTTTGATGTGTCATAGAGAAGTAAAGATGAGGAGCGAGTAATGGACGCAATAATAAATTTCTTTCAGACGGGCGGATTATTTATGTATCCCATTCTGATTGTATTCGCGTTTGGTATTGCAATTGCGATTGAACGGTATTTGCGGTTGACCCAGGTGCGCAATGCAAATCGAAGCATGTGGGACAAGTTGCATCCCGTGCTGGTTGAAGGCGATTTTGAATCTGCGAGGGAAATGACTGAAAAAAATGATTCAACGATCAGTCACCTGTTAAACGCAGGCCTCGAGTTACAGGGCGCGGTACGTAGACGTGACGATATTGAAATCGCCATGGAAGAAACCATGATGGAAATTATTCCGCAACTGGAAAAGCGTACGCCTTACATCGCGCTGTTTTCTAACATATCCACGTTGCTGGGCCTGCTAGGCACCATCATGGGGCTGATTGAAGCGTTTACCGCGGTTGCAAACGCCAACCCTGCGGAAAAAGCCGACCTGTTGTCCGCCAGTATTTCGGTAGCCATGAATACAACAGCCTTTGGATTGATGGCCGGTATACCGTTGCTGATCATCTATGTTGTTCTTACCTCGAAAACTGGCGAGATCGTGGATAGCCTGGAAATGGCATCGGTGAAGACGTTGAGCATCATTACCAAGATGGCTAAACGTCAGAGTCAGGCGGCTGCGGCATAAAGGACGGAAAGGTATTTCGCTATGTCAAGAAGACATCACTATAAAACTAAAAGTAAAGAGCCGCCAGAGCTGGATATAACCACGTTCCTCAATCTTATGGTTGTACTGGTGCCCTTCCTGCTGATTACGGCGGTGTTTTCGCGAATTACTATCATGGAACTGGACATACCATCCGGTGCAAGTGGATCCATTGACAAACCTAAAGTGAGTATAGAAGTCATCATGCGTAAGGACCGCCTTGAATTGGGCAACGGACAGGGCGTAGTCGCCAAGTTACCCAATGTTGAAGGGAAACACGATATTGCCAGGCTATCCGATTACCTGCAAAAGATTAAGGGCAATTACCCTGATAAAACTGATGCCATCATTCTCATAGAAGAAACCATTGAATATGAACAGATGGTCAGGGTAATGGATGCGGTACGTAGCGCGGAACTTAAACAGGAAGGCAGTGAAGAATTGCAGAAAGTGGCGTTGTTTCCTGATATGTCATTAGGAGAAGCGCCATGAAAAATACCAGGCGTATGAAGCGCATGGGCAGGAATCGCAAGAAAAAGCTGCCCGCGTTGAATTTAACATCGCTCATGGACGTGTTCACAATTCTGGTGTTTTTTCTGCTGGTGAATTCATCCAACAGCGAGGTACTGGAACCGCCCAAGAAAATAACCTTGCCAGATTCGGTGGTTGAAGCAAAACCCAAAGAGACGGCGGTAATCGTGGTTTCCGAGAGCGAGGTAACGGTACAAGGTGAAATGGTGGCGTTAGTTGACGAAATTATGAAGTCCAAACAGGACGCCATTGTGGGTATTAGTAGCAAACTTGAAGATATCAAGAAGAACGTGATTGGAATTAGCACCAAGGCTGTGTCCTCGAGCAGGGAAGTCACCATTCTTTCCCATAAGACAGTACCCTTTAAAGTGCTGAGAAAGGTGATGTCCAGTTGCACATTCGCAGGTTATGAAAAAATATCGCTCGCGGTAATACAGAAAGCATCTCAGAGCTAGTCGATGATGCAAGCATAAACGGTATAGAGTGATCGATGTTAGTGGGTAGTAGTATTTAATATTGGCGGTAAGGTAGTAGCGTTAGACGTAAAACAAGTGGTCGAATTATGAGTATTGCAGTAGCGCATGAAGAAGACATTTACGAACAAATAGAAAAATGTCAGATTCGAATTGAGGAATGTCAGTCGGAAATAAAACAGTTCGAAGCCGAACTGGGAACCGCAAATTCTGAACTGGAAAACATTGCCGACGAACAGCAAAAATACGAAGTTCTCAGCGGTGTATGTGAAAACCTCGAGAAGCTCAATGAAATTGGTGGTAATGATCTA
>NZ_CDLKIE010000438.1:0-4675 GCF_975902315.1 Kaarinaea lacus
CCACCAATGTTTATCAGAAATTTGATGGTGGATGGTTGATCGTCGAGCACCATGGGTCATTAGTGCAGTCGCGTCCTCAAAAACAAACACTACAATAGTTGTATAAATTCTCGATCAATATTCTATTTTAAAGACAGGTATTTTTTCCAGCTCCCCAGGTGGGAAATTTCTTCTGCGCCGTCTATCGCGTATGCCTCGCAAATAAATCCTGGCATCCATCGGCCGTCTTGAATTTCCACTTTACCGATACCCAATGGTGCGGGAATGTTGGCAACGAAACTGCCGAATTGTTCTTTAGGTATGGCCCAAATTTCTGCTTCTATAGTCTCGCCGGCTTGTTCGTCGCGAATTAAACCAGGGCGATAGGGTGGACCGCCGGGCAAAGCATACATGCGATACTTTGCTGCAGTTTCTGTTTTTTGCAACAATGTTGCACCACGTTCGGTGAGTTGCCAGTTTAGTGGTAAACCTTCAAGGTGTGCGCCGCAAACGACAACAGGAATTGTATCTATATAAGTTGTTTGAATCGATTCGTTGACAGGAAGCTCTTGATCCAGTGCGCCTAACTTTAACCCAAGATGTTGTTGCCAAAAATTGGCTATAGACAGTAGCTTGCGATCGGTCATTGCCGGTCCAACAAATGTAACACCAAAGGGACAACCGTTATCCAGAAATCCGGCTGGTACCGCAACCGATGCACAGTCAAGAAGATTCATGAAGTTGGTGTAGTATCCAAGGTTGCTGTTTAATTTGATAGGATCGGATTGCACTTGTTCGATGGTGTAAATAGTACCGGCGGTAGGTGTGACGATACAATCAATATCGGTAAGTATATCGTGCACAAGTTTATGGTAGTGCTTAAGTTGGTATTCAGCTTTAAAATAATCTATAGCGGATTTGTCTTCGCCTCCACCTATAATGGTTTCTATTTCTGGTAATAATTCGTCGGGGTGGGCGCTAATCAGTTTTTCAATGGCAACGTAGCGTTCTGCCACCCAGGGTCCTTCGTATAATAGTCGTGCCGCTTCCAGAAAGGGGGTAAAGTCGATTTCGATAACGGTGGCCCCGGTTTCCTTTAGTTTGTTGATGCTATCGAAGAATAATTGCTGGGCTGATGCATTGCCAAAAAAGTTTAGTTGGTCAGGACCTGGTACGCCAACAGTGAAGGGTGTGGTATGGATTCCATAGTGGCGATGGTTATTGTCAAACGGATTAGTGCGCGCATAATCATCTTCATGATCGTAGCTGGCTGCAACATTCAATACTGCGTTGGCGTCATCAGTGGTTAATGCAAAGATACTCACGCAATCGAGGCTTCGGCACGCCGGCACAACACCGGTGTTGCTCAATAAACCACGCGTTGGTTTAACACCAACGATATTGTTAAACGCTGCTGGTACGCGACCGGAGCCGGCGGTATCAGTACCTAGTGAAAAAGAAACCAGTCCAAGTGCTACGGACACAGCGGAACCGGAACTGGAGCCGCCTGAAACATAATCCTTGTTAAAGGCGTTTTTACAGGGACCCCAGGGCTCAGGTGAGCGGGTGCCAACCAGGCCTGTAGCAAACTGGTCCATGTTGGTTTTACCTAAGGGAATCGCTCCGGCGTTTATTAGTTGTTGTACGACATATGCTGATTGTTTTGCCGTGTAGCTAAACGCCGGGCAGGCGGCAGTCGTGGCAATGTTATCCAGGTCAATATTGTCTTTTAAGGCAAAAGGAATTCCATATAACGGTAGCGAGTCAGGTGACTGGGTTTTCAGCCTGTCGAGATAAGGTTGAACTTGCTCCCGGGACAAACGATTTATCCAGATATTATACTCCCTGGTTTCATCGCAGCGCTTTACCAGGTAATCGATAACCTGATCAGGTGTTGTCTGGTTTTGTTGGTAGGCCTTTAGCAAACCATGGATAGTGATATCCATTACATATCATCCTTCTACATCTATTTAACAGTAATTACTCTTGTAATATCAACAGTGCCTGACCTGCATTGACCTGTTGTCCTTCGTTTCGAGTGATTGCATACACAGAACCGCTATGGGGTGCGGTGATTTCTATTTCCATTTTCATGGATTCCAGTATGGCAAGCGTTTGTCCTTCTTGAATGTCGTCACCTTCTTTGACTAAAAGCTGCCAGACACTGCCTGCAACCGGGCTGTCAATGGCAACACAATTGCTTGGGAGCGCTTCTTCTTCGCCAGATTCGCTGGTGAGGTGTTGTTCTGATTCAAAATTGATTTGACCCGACTCAATCCAGCGTTGCAGTTCCTCATCGAATGCCTGTTGTCGTTGCTCGGTAAAAGAATCAATGCTTTCCTCGTTATTGGAAATGAATTCATGGTAGTCATGCAAGCTAAATGTTGTTTCTTCAATCTTGATGGAATAGCGGCCCTTTGGAAAATTATCGCGAGCTTCCAGCAATTCCTCCGCACTGACTTCGTAAAAGCGAAGCTGGTCAAAGAAGCGTAGCAACCACGGTTTAGTGAATGCTTTAGTCTGGTGATAGCGGTTCCACATTTGTATGGTGCGACCAACAAATTGATAACCTCCGGGCCCCTCCATGCCGTAGACACACAAGTAGGAGCCGCCAATACCAACAGAGTTTTCGGCCGTCCAGGTACGTGCCGGATTGTATTTGGTGGTTACCAGGCGATGGCGTGGATCAATGGGTGTTGCTACGGGTGCGCCGAGATATACGTCTCCCAAACCCATCACCAGGTAGCTGGCATTGAACACAATGTCTTTTACCTGCTCAATATTGTCAAGGCCATTAATGCGGCGAATGAACTCAATGTTGCTGGGGCACCAGGGTGCATCTTTACGTACCGATTGCATATATTTCTGAATCGCCATCTGACAGGCCTTGTCATCCCAGCTTAAAGGCAGGTGTACAATGCGGGCGGGGACTTCGAGGTTTTCAATGTGCTGTAAGGCCTGCTCGGCTTCACTTAATACAGATAGCAGTTGATCCAGCGAAAGGGTCTGGCTGTCATAGTGAATCTGCAATGAGCGAATGCCTGGTGTCAGTTCCAGCATTCCCTCGGGGCCATTATCCTGCAACCATAACATTAACGCGTGCACGCGAAAGCGTAATTCAATATCCAGCACCAGCGGACCGTATTCAACCAGCAGATACTTATCACCCGAAGGGCGATAAACCACTTGCATGCCATTGTCAGATTCAGTAACTGTTCTAAGAATCGGCGTTTCAGGCAATGAAGTCGTAAATGTATGCTTAACTGGTTCCAGCTTCTGGATAGATGCCAGTTGCGCGCGTTCCAGGTTAACGGCATCGCTAATGCTAATGGGAATAAACCGAACTTTATCACCTGCTTTGAGTTGGCCGAGTTTCCATAAGTCGGCACTGATTACCGTTGCGGGACATACGAAGCCGCCTAGCGATGGGCCATCGGGACCCAGTATCACCGGCATGTCGCCGGTAAAGTCAACAGTGCCAATAGCATAAGCATTGTCATGAATATTGGACGGATGCATGCCGGCTTCACCGCCATCGCTGCGCGCCCATTGGGGTTTGGGGCCTACCAGGCGGATGCCGGTACGGCTGGAGTTGTAATGTATCTCCCAATCCGTATTAAAAAAGGTATTGATGTCTTTGTCGGTAAAAAAGTCTGGCGCACCGTGGGGGCCATAAATTACATGCAGGTCCCATTGATGTTTAATAGCTGGTAATAAAGCATCAGGCATCTGTTTCGGGGCATTGGGTTTATCGCCGGGACTAATGCGCAGTACATCACCGACCCGTAATGTGCGACCGACATGCCCGCCAAACTGGCCCAGGGTAAAGGTTGACTTTGAACCAAGATAGTCCGGGCATTGAATGCCATCTTTAATTAATAAATAAGCACGAGCGCCAGCATCACTGACTTTGCCAATTTTCAATACCTGTCCGGCGTTAACATTAATAATTTGCCAAAAGGCGACGGACTCATCATCCAGTGTGGCATGCATTTCCGCACCAGCTAGCACAATTTGTGTTGGACAATTGAACTTGAGCGTAGGGCCGTTTAATGTAACTTCGATACCCGCGGCGCGTTCATCATTGCCCAGTAATCGATTGCCGAGACGAAATGAATAGTTGTCAAAAGGTCCGGACGGCGGTACACCCACATCCCAATAGCCGATACGGCCAGGATAATCCTGGATCGTCGTCATGGTGCCGCTGCTGATGACATCGATACTGTGTGGGGTAAAGGTAAATTCGTTAAGGTAGCGTGTGTAGATTTGCCCCTGTCTAAATATATCCGTTTTTAAAATATCGCGCGCATAGTCAATATTTGTCTCAACACCATAAATGCTAATTTCAGCCAGGGTATCGTCAAGCAGGCTTAATGCAGACTCCCGGTCGTTTGCAGTAGCAATGACCTTGGCTAACATGGGGTCGAAATAGGGGGAAACTTCGATGCCGGTAGTAATCCAGTGATCAATGCGTACCTCGGATTTGTCAGGCATACTCACTTCGCTTAATAATCCCGCAGAAGGTTGAAAGTCTTTATTGGGATCTTCAGCATAAACGCGGACCTGAATTGCATGGCCTTGAAATGTTAGTTTTGCGGCCAGAGTATTAATGTCACCCAGTTCATCAGCCGCTAACTTGACCATCCATTCAACAAGATCGACACCACAGACCTGTTCAGTCACGCCGTGTTCGACC
>NZ_CDLKIE010000439.1:0-3640 GCF_975902315.1 Kaarinaea lacus
GTATGTTTTTTATTTTCTAAACAATGCGTTGCTGGTAATTTATGGCCAGATTTAGCATCATAGGGATTCCGTACTTTCCATTGAATACCGTGGTCTAGCAAAGTATAATTTCCGGCCATTTGCCTGAAGCCAACGCTACTTAAAAAAGCGCCACTTAGAATAAGCGCCACTTAGCCAATTCCAGGCCGCTGAAAAATAAGAATATTTTACCTAATTGGTTTTTAATCAACGCTAGAGTGAACGATATCAGTGACTAAAAAGATACCTAACGGGCTATATCGCCCTGAATTCGAGAAAGAAAACTGTGGCTTTGGATTAATTGTCCAGGCGGACAATCAACCCAGTCACTGGTTGGTCAAAACCGCCATTCACGCACTGGCTCGTTTGACCCACCGTGGTGCTGTAGCAGCCGATGGAAAGACGGGTGACGGTTGTGGCCTACTACTGAAAAAACCTGATGCATTTCTAAAACTGGTCGCGAAAGACCAAAAGTTTCAACTGGCTGATTTATATGCCACTGGCATGGTATTTTTAAATACCGATAGTAACGCCGCTGATAAAGCGCGGAAACAACTGTCCACTGAGTTGAGCAAAGAAGGTCTCCAGGTACTGGGCTGGCGCACCGTTCCAACGAATTCAGATGCATGTGGCGAAGAAGCACTGAAATCTTTGCCGCTCATAGAGCAAATCTTCGTGAATGCACCCGACGGAATGGATGAAACCGCTTTCGAGCGCCACTTATATATAGCGCGAAGACGCGCTGAAAATACCATCAAACCAAACGATGACGTATTTTATATTCCCAGCCTCTCCTCTCGGGTAATTTCTTATAAAGGCCTGGTGATGCCGGAAAACCTGCCGGTGTTCTACCAGGATCTTAATGACGAGAAACTCGCTTCTTCACTGTGCGTATTCCATCAGCGATTCTCGACTAACACCTGGCCCCAGTGGCGACTGGCACAACCATTCCGCTACCTGGCACACAACGGTGAAATCAACACTGTTCAGGGTAATCGAAACTGGTCTATCGCACGCGGTCACAAGTTTGAATCACCCAACATTCCGATGGAAGATGTGCGTCCACTGGTATCCATGACAGGATCAGACTCCAATAGCCTCGATAACATGCTGGAGGTTTTATTGGCCGGTGGCATCGATATCTTCCGCGCCATGCGATTACTGATACCACCTGCCTGGCAAAACATGTCAAACATGGATGCCGATCTGCGTGCCTTTTATGAATACAACTCCATGCACATGGAACCCTGGGACGGACCCGCCGGTATTGTATTAACCGATGGACGCTATGCCGCATGCACCATGGACCGCAATGGTTTGCGTCCAGCTCGCTGGGTGATGACCAAAGACCGTCATGTAACCCTGGCTTCAGAAATCGGTGTCTATGATTACAATCCTGAAGATGTCGTTATGAAGGGCCGTTTAAAGCCCGGCGAAATGATTGCGATCGATACTGAAACCGGCAAACTGTTATTGCCAGCTGATATCGACAATGAACTGAAGTCACGACACCCTTATAAAGAATGGCTGAAAGGCCGCTCTGAGCATTTAGGTTCAAAACTGATTGAACAACCCAACATTTTCAAACCCATGGCACCTGATGCATTGCTGGCGGCGAAAAAAATGTTTCATGTCAGTTTTGAAGAACAAGATCAGGTGCTACGAGTTTTAGCGGAAGACTCCCAGGAAGCCACCGGCTCAATGGGAGACGACACGCCGTTGCCGGTATTATCACGCCAGGTACGCTCCCTGTATGATTATTTTAGACAGCAGTTCGCCCAGGTTACCAATCCCGCGATTGACCCCTTGCGTGAACAAATTGTTATGTCATTGGCATCCTGCATTGGTCGCGAACAAAATATGTTTATCGAAAGCGAAGCACACGCCAAACGATTGCTGATTGATTCGCCGGTTCTTTCCAATAGCAAGTATAAACAACTATTAAACCTGGAAGATAAAGATTACGCGCACGAAATTATTGATCTCAATTACTCTATCAATAGCGATTTGAAGACCGCTTTGACACAAGTTTGCGATCAGGCCGTAGCAGCAGTCAAAAATGGCAAAGTTGTTATCATATTATCTGACAAAGCAATCAACGAAGAATCACTTCCTATCCATGCGTTGCTGGCAACTGGTGCCGTACATCATCGCCTGATTAATGAAGGATTGCGTTGTGACGCCAACATCGTCGTTGAAACGGGCACTGCTCGCGACTCGCACCACTTTGCCGTGTTACTGGGATATGGCGCAACCGCCATTTATCCCTACCTCGCCTATGAGGCTATTATTGGCATGCAGTTAAGCGGTGAAATTGTTGAGCGTAACAGTGTTGAACTCATGCGAAACTATCGCAAAGGTATCAACAAAGGCCTGTATAAAATTACTTCCAAGATGGGGATTTCCACCATCAGTAGTTACCGGGGTGCGCAGCTATTTGAATCCGTGGGCCTGCACAATGATGTCGTCGATATGTGCTTTACCGGTACAACCAATCGTCTACAGGGGTCCAACTTCGATGACCTTGAAGCCGACCAACGCAAGTTAGCAAAAACTTCATGGAACAAACGTAAAACTATCACCCAGGGTGGCGTACTCAAGTTTGTACATGGTGGTGAAGACCATGCCTACAACCCGGATGTGGTCGGTGCACTGCAATATGCGGTGAAATCCGGCGAGTACCAGCATTACAAGGAATACGCTCGCCTGGTTGACGAACGCCCAACTCTCGCGTTCCGTGATTTATTGAAATTCAAGGATGGTATAAGTCCCGTCCCTGTCGACGAAGTTGAATCTATTGAAGACATCGTTGTTCGCTTTGACAGCGCAGCAATGTCATTGGGAGCATTGTCACCCGAAGCCCATGAAACATTAGCGCAAGCGATGAATCGTCTGGGCGGTCGCTCCAATTCTGGTGAAGGTGGGGAAGATACTGCGCGCTACGATAACGATAAGCGCTCCAAGATCAAGCAGGTGGCCTCAGGACGATTTGGTGTTACACCAGCATACTTGCGTAATGCGGATGTTATGCAAATTAAAATCGCACAAGGCGCAAAGCCCGGTGAAGGTGGTCAGCTCCCGGGTAAAAAGGTCAACGAATTGATCGCACGTTTACGATTCTGTAAACCAGGCGTATCGCTCATCTCTCCACCGCCGCACCACGACATTTATTCGATCGAAGATTTGGCACAACTGATCTTTGATCTAAAACAGGTTAATCCGGACGGACTGGTTTCGGTCAAGCTGGTCGCGGAAGCCGGGGTAGGCACTATCGCTGCGGGTGTAGCAAAAGCTTATGCCGACCTGATTACAATTGCTGGACATGACGGCGGTACTGGCGCCAGCCCGTTGACTTCAGTGCATTACGCTGGAAGTCCCTGGGAATTAGGCTTAACCGAAACCCACCAGATCTTGCGCGCCAATGACTTGCGCGGCAAGGTTCGCCTGCAAACTGATGGTGGTCTTAAAACTGGTCTTGATGTCGTAAAAGCCGCAATTCTCGGCGCTGAAAGTTTTGGTTTTGGCACCGGCCCCATGATTGCAATGGGTTGTAAATACTTGCGCATCTGTCATCTCAATAATTGCGCAACAGGTGTTGCTACGCAAGACAACGTGTTACGTA
>NZ_CDLKIE010000440.1:0-7731 GCF_975902315.1 Kaarinaea lacus
GGCAGAACAGGCTAAACAGGTAAAGGAAATATCACAGGCATAATCTGTGCGGTTTGTTTACGTGTTCTATATCGATAATGCAGAAGCCTTCACTGCTTTTAGTTGTGCATAATATATGCTCGACGAGCAGGTAGACTAATCAAGACAAGATTGAAGAAGGGTATTTGTCATGCTCTACTATGATATGGAACATTTCTGTCACTCATCAAGCTGTGCGCAACACTTCATGGACGAGTAGTCGTGATTTGCTAGTATTTTCTTGCCAGATACTGTGCTTCTGTCAGGTATGTTTTGTATTTTAAACGCAAGCTGGATAAAAATGTGTTCATTGCATGAGGGTCTTCTGGATCGATGACATCGCAAACCTTGATTGGTTGTTTAATAATTGCAGTAACTACAGCCTCGCTCAATGGTTTATCAAAATTGGCTACCACAATCGGCACGACCAGTGTTTCTGTATTTTGCATGGCTGCGAGCCTGAAAGCGCCGCTCTTGAATGGGCCTGGCGAATCTTTGGACCAATGGCTAGTACCTTCCGGACACATGATTATGTTATTACCCTGTTGCAGGTATTCTGATGCTTCGCTAAAAAAATCATCTCTCCAGTTTGCATTGTCTCCTGTGCTGTTAACAGGCTGCGACTCCTTCGTATAAACATAAATATGCCCTAGCCGCTGGTAATAAGATTCGTGGCCATATTCTGCCGCGCGATTTTTACGGACAACACGTATTCCGCTGTCACCATATTTTTTATATAAAATCATTGAGCTAATGAAATGAGTATCCAGTGAAAACTCGAATTCATTGGGTAGTTTGTGGTAAGGATGACTGACCAGGTGATTTAATATAAAAATATGACCACCGGTTTCCGGCAGGTGCTGTTCTCCCTGAATGATGTAGCGCGTATTGGCGAATACTTTGGCGAATTCAGCGGCGCTCAAATTTCTGATTGATTGTGGGTCTTCGCTTATCCTGGCAGTTGTCACCATCTGGTAAATTGCTTTCAGTCCTTTGTAAAAATCACATTCTCTTCGTGTTTCTAATAATATATCGCTGCATAAACTGGCAACATTATTTTCAAGTTGATTACTTTCCTGTTGTGCGCGATCGAGATAATGAAATGCGTCTTCCTGCGTGACACGGGTTTTTAATAGATAGGGTACTTTATGCAGCGGAGAATTGATGGCAAGTTGTGGCCCTAAATTATGCAGCAAGGAAGTAATAGTATTGTATTCGCTGCCGGTATATTGGTTGATTAATAAAGCACGGGTCGCACGTAGACGGCTACCAATAATATGCAGCAGTTTTTTATGTAAATCGATAGCAAATCTGGTTTTTTGGCTGCAATACTGATTTATGATCGATGCTGGAATACAACATAAAGAAGCACCTTCTTCTGCAACTGCGGTGATATCCTGGCGTTGTGATCTCGTCAGTGACGCCCAGCTAACTATCTGTCCGGGCTGGGATAAGGAACGTACGAATACCTTGTGAGATTCCACTTCGGTTTTCTCATTTGATTCTTCCGTATAGTAAAGATTTATCTTTCCCTTTACTAACATTAATACATCAGCGGCTAATTCATTCTCCAGATAAACTGTTTCATCTTTTGAGTATCGTTGTAGCCAGCAATAATCAGCAAGGTATTTCAGGTCATGGAGTGAAAGCTCTCGGAACAAGTTTGAAGAGTTCAAATATTTAATCGCGGAGTCCGGATTAAGCTTAAGCTTAAGCTTCTTTTGGCCGGGCTGAACAGCTAGTTCTTCAGAAATTTTATTCTCTGGAAGACCGTGTAACAGGTTACGCGATTGTTCCAGTAAATTTTTGCTGGTTTCAGCAACCACGCTTAACAAGCCACGGGAAATTTCCGGATGACGCTCAATTAATCCATTTAATGCGGTGTAATTCCAGCGCAGCAAAGTTGAAGGTGCTGAAGACCGTACCTGGGTGGTATATCGATGTGGTTCGAAAATACCTGACCAGCCAATCGCACTCCATGCAGTATCCAGCCTGCCTACAGGCAGGGGCTGTTGTGTTTCATCGAGTAAAGTCACGTAGTGATCGACACTACCGTTACACAGAAGAAAAAAATCTGATGCCGATTTGAATTGCTCAGTGATGATCGACCCTTCATCAAAGCGAACTAACTCGGCTTCATTGCAGAGTTTATCAAGCGTGAGATTAGAGACTCCTTCCCAATAGGGCAGTTGTTTCAAAGCTTGTAGACTGTTCATTTACTTCACATCACAAAATAGCTATATTGATTTGGATTTAACATACAATTGCAAAAACCAATTGCAAAAATGTGGCCAGTGTATTTAGCGCATAAGTTATTGATTCTATTGATGCTACTAAAGGCCTGTTTGTGCGTTTTTGCACAAAGACCTACACGTAATATGTATTTTGCACCTTAATAGAGCATTTCAAACATAGTGACATTATCAGCTTCTGTAAAAGATATTTGTCCATCCTTAACCCGGACTGACGATTTTCTCCCCTTTTGGACAGAAACCCTGGATCAATTAGAAAGTTTACCTGTTGAGATTAGTGTTTCAGAAAAGGAAGAAACTGACGATGGTTTGTTGCTACAAAAAGTAACATATCAATCGCTGGATAATGCTGTGGTTCACGGTTACCTGTTATCACCACCCGATAATGCCGGTCCCCTTATTGTATATACGCATGGCTATATGGGGCAGTGTGAAGTGGTATGGTCATGGGCAAGACAAGGGGCGAGCGTATTTGGGATTGATATTCGTGGCTTCGGTAAAAGCAGAAATGCTGTCTCTCAATTATCCCCGCATGGCTACATACTCACAGGTATTGAATCTGAACAATCCAGTATATTACGTGGTGCTGTTTGTGATTACATCCGGGGTATTCAGGTAGCGAACGAACTATTGACAGAAAATCAGCAAGCAACCGTGTTGTATGGAAAAAGCTTTGGCGGGGCACTGGCCGCAATGGCTGCAGCGTTAACTCACAGCGCTGATCTTCTGGTTGCAGCGGTACCGACATTTGCCTGGGCTGAAGGGCGCAGAAAACTGGTTAGCCAGGGTTCCGGCGCCGAGATTAATACCTACCTCAAAATGTTTCCTGAAAAGGAACAGCAGGTCATGCAAGTATTGAGTTATTTTGACACGATGAATTTTGCGCCACTCATTGAGTCCGATGCGGTTATTGGTGTAGGACTAGAGGACGCCGTGGTACCCGCAGAAACCGTATATGCCTTTATTAATCATTTATCCTGCCACAAAGAGATAAGAGAATACCCGGTCAGCCATACCTCGTTACCGGAGGAAAGTTTATGGGATGGTTTTGAGGATGAATGGTTGCGACTTGCCTTCTCAATACAAAAAAGCTCAGGCATCTCATAGGAATCATTATTCCCAGTCAAAACGGGGCAGTTCGTGAAACAGACGATTCAATCCTTCCCGCCAGGTGGACTCTATTTCCTCAAAAAAGGGAGACCGGGGATCATAGACCTTGTGTTTGAACAGTTTCAAAGCATCTTTTTGATAAATAGCGACTTCAAATGGCGGCCCCACTGATAAATTACTGCGCATTGTTGAGTCCAGAGATATCAGTGCGCAGCGAGCTCCGTCTTCCAATGTGGTTTCACTGGTTACAAACCGGTCCAGAATGGGTTTGCCGTATTTTGCTTCACCAATTTGCAGGTAGGGCTGTGATGCCGATGCACTAATGTAGTTTCCTTCAGGATAAATGAATAAAGTATCGTGATCCCTACCTTTGATTTGCCCGCCTAAAATGAAGCTGGCTTCCATGCTGGTACCGTTTTGCCCATTGGAATCGCAATGTGTTTTTTGCACCTCGCAGCTTATTTGCCCAACATAATGCGCTGCATCAAAAAGATAATCGAAAGTATTTAAGTTTTTTTTAGCTTTGGGATACTCTAGGTCTCGTCGGAGTGTATTGACGACAGCCTGTGTCGTCCCCAGATTACCGACGCTGAGCAACATAAGGTAGCGGTCGTCATTGGTAACGAAGGTATGCATTTTGCTGTAGCTACTAATGTTGTCGACACCCGCACTGGTGCGGGAGTCCGAAGCAAACACGATACCGGTATTCAGTTTTATGCTAAGGCAATAACTCATAACGGTTTTTTGCTCGTAATCGTGAACAAATTGTGATTGTTGTAATCAAGATATATAGATTGTTAAGCGCAACATAATTGTGCATAAGCTCAATATTGGTGCGTTATTACAAAGCAATAATTCGCAACTCAAATTAATATACCACTCAATATTTAGTGTGGACAGACAAATTGATTCGGATTTAGTGTATGGCCATACGCTGGAAGGATTACAAAACGACAGGGCTCTATGACGAGCTCATTCAATCGGCTGGACGTCCCAGGAATTGGGCGCGTCCCTTGTGTCGTTATTTCAGTTCCATGAAGGACGACGAGTTAGTTGATCGTCGCACGGCCTCGGAACTTGCCATCCAGACGATGGGTATCACCTTTACGGTGTACTCCGAAGAGGAAGGCAATATCGACCGGGCCTGGCCATTTGATATTATCCCGAGAATCATCACCAAAGAGGAATGGCACCGAATAGAGAAGGGCCTTAAGCAACGAGTCCGGGCGTTAAATCTGTTTATCAATGACATTTACCACAAACAGAAAATAATCAAAGACGGTGTTTTCCCCAGTGAAATCCTGGCCAAATCAAAAAACTTTCGCAAACAATGTGTTGGTGTTAAGCCACCACTGAATGTCTGGGCGCATATTTGTGGCTCCGACCTGGTGCGGGATGCGGACGGTACGGTTTATGTGCTGGAAGACAACCTTCGCGTACCTTCCGGTGTTTCCTATATGCTGGAAAATCGCCAGGTAATGAAGCGGGTATACCCGGAATTGTTCGAACATTATGACATCCAGCCCGTCGATGACTATACATCCAAACTTTATGATTGCCTTAGAGCTTTGTCGCCACGCAAGATTGATAATCCTGAAATCGTTGTACTGACGCCGGGTATCTACAACTCTGCGTACTTCGAGCATTCTTACCTCGCCCAGGAAATGGGTGCCGAGCTGGTGGAGGGCTCCGATTTAATCGTCGGCGACGACGATTGTGTGTATATGCGTACTGTAGAAGGTCTTGAGCGAGTCGATGTCATCTACCGACGTATTGATGACTGGTTTCTCGATCCTGAAGTGTTTAATCCCGAATCCGCACTGGGTGTGCGGGGGCTAATGCGAGCCTGGAAAAAAGGCAACGTTGCGTTAGCCAATGCGCCGGGCGCTGGTGTCGCTGACGACAAGGTGGTTTATGCCTATGTGCCCCAGATGATCGAATATTATCTGGGTGAGGAAGCGCTGTTGCCCAACGTACCTACCTATTTATGTTTCGAGAAGAAACAACGCGATTATGTGTTGAAAAATTTAAATAAGTTAGTGGTGAAACCAGCAAACGAATCGGGTGGTTATGGTATGTTGATCGGCCCTCATGCCAGCAAGGACGAGCGGGAGCAATTTGCCAAACTGATCAAGAAGGATCCTCGTAATTACATTGCGCAGCCTATGCTGACGCTGTCAACCACGCCAACCTTGATTAACACCACGGCTGAACCACGTCATCTAGATTTGAGACCTTTTATTCTCAGCAGCAAGGATGTCTATGTCACCATGGGTGGTTTGACACGGGTGGCATTGAAAAAAGGATCGACAGTCGTGAACTCCTCCCAGGGGGGAGGGAGTAAGGATACCTGGATTATTGATACAAAATAGCGTCAGGTTTTGATGTAGAACAATGCGTTTGTATCGGAACTTTTTATTATCCAATTCCAGTTTGGTAACAGGGTTTACTAACAATAATTGAGGAAGAATGGCTGCATCAATAAAGTGCATTAATGGCAGTCCTGCGCTAAGGGTATGTAGTATTTTGTATGTTTTCGGACCGACAGGATAGATAGTTTTTATGTTATCTCGAGTTGCTGAACGAGTTTACTGGATGGCACGTTACGCGGAACGTGCGGAAAATATTGCACGGATCATCAACGTGTATACGAATCTGCTGCTCGATTTGCCACGCAACACTTCTATAGGTTGGCATTCGCTGGTACAGATTACCGGCAGTAAAAAATTATTTAACGAATTACATAATGACGACCTGGAACGTAATATCATGAAGTTCCTGTTGGCAGATACGCGAAATCCAGGTTCGCTGATTAATTCGCTCAGTTATGCAAGAGATAATGCCCGAACCATCCGCGGTATTCTTCCCCGAGAAGGTTGGGAACAGCTCAATGAATTGTATTTAAATACCAAATCTGAGTTACCCACTGCACTTTCCCGTCGTAATCGTTATGAGTTTCTGGCCTTGCTCATCGGTAGCGTGCAACAGCTTACAGGTCTATTGGCAGGCACCATGACGCATAATTATGCTTACCATTTTGTGCGTATTGGCCGCAACCTGGAACGTGCCGATATGACCAGCCGCATCCTGGACACTATGACCGTGGAAACCTTTCTTGACGAAGACCAGGTAGATATTACGCCCTATGATTACGTGTTGTGGATGAATGTACTAAAGTCCTTGTCGGGTTATCAAAGCTACCGGCAGGAAGTGCAGACTGCGGTGAGCCGTGGCAATATTTTGAAATTTATATTGCAGCATAAGGATTTTCCACGCGCGATACTGCATTGTCTATTGGAGTTACAGAACTCCACTCAAAAATTGCCGCGGCACCTTGCACCTATACGCTACCTCAATCGGATCATTCGCGTTATTGAAACCACGAACGTGTCGGCGCTAAGTTCAAAAGAGTTACATAAATTCATGGATGCACTGCAACTTGATATCGCAAATTTTCATGCAGTTTTTGCGAATACTTATTTTAGCGTGCTCGAAGTGGCGCCTAAACGCCGGTCGAGTAAGCCCGGAAAGAAAATTACTACTCGTAAACTCAGGAAAAAACCAGTCGGCGAAGCAAATCAGCCGGTTGCTACGCCTTAAACACTTCACCAATTTTTCGAACAGGATGCACATATGTTAGGTCGGTCAATTGATTTTAAACGTCATGGGGATAAAGAGAATTCTGCTTTCTTTGAAGATTACCTGGGCAAACTGCTGGAAGAGCGCGATCGCGTGGGTCTGACAGACCTGATTGCGGAAGTAGACGCAATTATGATGACAGTCGATCCTGGGAATGCCATCGACTACATTGCGGAACTGTCAATGATGACTCCGTATCATTATCTGGTTACCCTGGAAAGCGAAACTCACTGGACGCACATCCTGCGCATCAATATGAACTCGCCCGATATTCTGGTGCGAGAAGTTAAAGACCCCAGCATTCGCGGAATCTTTCGCAGTCTCAACGAAGTTTATCCCATCGGCGCGATTAAACCCAACTGCCGTTATATGGGAGAAATCTTTCGTGTTAACAATTTGCACGAAACTGTGGAGCTACAAACCGAAAGGGAGTTTCGATTTTTTAACCAGGACGAAGTTCGCAAGCTGGAGCTACCCGGTAACATCGCTATTTCCAAGCCTTCACCTTACACCCACAACGTTGTCGGTTACCTGGAGCGACCACTGAATCAAATCCGTGTATATGCATTGGGTATGAGTAGTATTCGTGACGACGTGCAAAAAATGTATGAAGCTGCCAAGAACATGCAGTCAGAGTTGGGGATTGACAAATTAATTGAGCCAATTGACCACCTGGCAACCAGGATATACAGCCAGAATCGCGAGGTCTCAA
>NZ_CDLKIE010000441.1:0-3581 GCF_975902315.1 Kaarinaea lacus
ATAGATTGTTTTGCGTTTGCTGATGCTTTTTGCAGTACCGTCTCGGACCGCAAGATTAAATTAGTGATTGTTACCCGGAAGTTGGAAAACTATACCGTGCTCACCAGAATTGTCATGAACTCATCCGGTATTACGAATGCCACATTTGCAGAAAAAGGTCATGCGGTGGACTGGTTGTTTAAAGAAGGGAATAATTAGAAGTGATTAATCGCACCCCACAGGTGCGCTCCTACAAATAATTAAAAGCACTAACCTGCACAAGCGGGGCTGTGCACCGCGAATAAAAACTTACTCCTCACAAGCGCCCTGATAATAACCAACAACCTTGGGATCAGAACACGCCATACATCCATTCGAATAGGTTTTCATGCTGTCATCATTTAATTTAGCGCAAACCGGTCGATAATCCTGGGTACACATCTGTGGCCGCGGCTCTGTACATGTAGTGAACGCTTTTTCTTCTGATGCCTTTTCTTCAGCCATCACTGTCCCGGCAAAGGAAATTAGTAACAATATAAAAATGAACAAATAACGACGCATTAGAATTCGTAACCAAGAGCCACAATGATCTGAAAGTCGTCGCGCTCCGGTACTGTTCCATCTTCAGCCGGCTGTGGATCCTGGATACGATCCCAAACAAAAGAAATATCCAGATCCAGATCGCTGATTAAATCCGACTCTAATGTTGTGATGAAATGATGAATGTAAGTTCCAGATTCTTGATCAACGATCTGGAAACTAAAGTCAATAAAGTATTCCAACCAGCCAGTCAGATCTGTTTCATATCGGGTACCGAGGCCCAGGCTGGGAGATGTGTTTTCCGAATCTTGACCCACTTCAACCGAAACGAATTGTTTATATAGAGCGCCAACGCCACCTGATACTTCCCATTCTGTTTTTGGCGTTCGAATGATGTGATAACCAAACCCGGTACCCAGGGTAAGTTGGTTGTTAATGTTCTTAAACCTGTCGCGATAATATTCACCAAATACTACGCGCCAGAAATATCTCGAAGTTTTAAACTGGTCGTAATGTGAAGCAAGACGGTGGTTATTAGAAGTTTCTATGCCTTCAGCTTTACTGTAATTACCAGCGTAGTCAATAATTACCCGCGACTCCGCAGTACGCCGCCTGGCGTTAAATGTGATATTCGAATCGACCAGGTCTGAGTTACCACTTCTGGCATTAATGCCCAGGGATAGTTTACCGGTCCATATATCAGCTAGTTTGGTTGATCCTTTGGCAATCGAAACAACCCGATCGCGATCGAACTCCAGCACCTGATCACCAGAGGTTATTATGACCTTGTTAGCGATAATGTAAAGTTGTCCAATCGCGGTAGTTGGTTCTCCAACACCATCAACAGGTTCAATACGAACACTTTGGTATCCTGAACTGCGAACCTGTTTGACATCTTCCCAGTCAAATTTCTGTAAATCCATTTCGTCGCTATCGAACTCAAGTTCAAAATTATATAGAACTTTCAGCTCGCCCTTGAGCCACTCGTCAGATGTCAATTGGATCCAGTCATATTTATCATCCGGGGGAGGTACAAATTCATCCCAGGCCGCGTTTATTTGAGCGGCTTTGGCTTTAGCTTCCTCAGCAGCTTTCTTGTCTTCAGCGCTAGTCTCTGTTGTTGCAGGATCAGACTCAGTGGCATCATCGTTTTCTTCAGCCGCAAACAGATGGCCGCACCAAAGCATTAACGTGCATGCGATTATGTATAGCCAGATATAGAACAATTTTGTTGTGGGATTTTCTCGCATAAGATCTGAGATATGAAATCAATTTCCTGAGCAGTTCAATTTAATTGGTATTATATGTTACAACCGACAAGATATATTGCAACTGACTTAAATTAAATTGATTACATATTAACCGACACATTTCAAAACACTCCTAATAAAGAGGCATACTGATTAATCCAGCTAAGCAATATAAGGTGCAATGATAATTATGTAGCCAAGCATTGCAAAAACCAGGAGATAAATCCAACGCGCATGAAAGTCAATGCGCCGGGCTAATTCGGCACGTTCCTTATGCGCTAAGCGACTAACGAAAACCACTTCTGCGAATGAAACAAAAACCAGGATAGTGGCTGAGAGTATTAGAACATCCATCCTGGTCAAATAAGCCACTTGCGGTAAACCCTGCCGTAAACCCAATAAAAATGCTACCAGCGTAAAAACTGAAGCAGTGGATATACCAATTTGCGGTGCAAAATTTGTTGGATCCAGCCAGAATACGCTACCTGCCATTAAAACTATAAAGCACAATGGAATAACAAATTTCCAGATATAGTATCCAGCTTTGCGCTCCAGAACAATGTGGTGAAACAACTGCGAATATTTTGTGCCCGTAGCAACTAAGGCTGGCTTTGACACATCGCTGGCACTGTAAAGAAATTCCCAACCAGGAATATTCAAACTTTCCAGACGTCCAGTGTGCTTTTCATCAACCTGGAATATCACGTCTTCAGGCCCATACTGAAACGATGCAAGATGCATCTGCAAAGTCTGTTGATCAAAAGGAAACTGCTTCAGATTAAAATAAGATGAATAAGTAGTTTGCAACCGTAAATAATATTCAACTACACCTTCATCATTGACTCTCACTTCCCTGATGAATACTTTACTAAAATCACGTGGATTAATTGCCTGCAACTTGGGATCCCAAATTTCATCGACAGTCAGCCTACATCCGACTAATGAATAACCCAAAGATTTCGCACTTAATCGGGGATCATACCATCTCACATCTGCAGTATAGTCAACTGTGAAACTTTGACTAATCTCATCAATCTCTACTATATCCAGCAAAAATATCCCAACCGAAACTTTTACAGCCTCACCTTCTACTTTTGGAGGAGTTAACGCAAGTTCTTTTGGGATAGCGCACTCTCCGCCTTTTGCAGCGGCGTTTGCTGGATCGCCTGCAATTAGAACAATCGCCAGTATAAGCAACCCTAATCGTAAGTAACGGCGGTTTCTATAATTTTCTGGCATATTCAGCACATAACACATCCGTAAAATGTACGATCTTAGTTACTAAGGTTAATCTTCTTCTTCCCGATGTGATACTTGCTGGCCCACCAAACGAGCTATCAACACTGCGAGAAACAATTGGCCAATAATAGCCTCCATCGAGGCAAGCGATTGCGCCTCACGGGTATTCGGCGTGATATCGCCGTAACCTAGCGTACTGAGCGTCACGAAAGAAAAATAGTGGAACTGGGATGAGCGTAATTGAGGATCTGTTATTTTTTCACCTGTTACAGTCTCATAAGCTGGAAAGGTGCCGGGTTTAACGATCTCCATTATTCCGTACACATCAGCCCACATCGTACCCATCAATAAATAAACACAGATCGCGCCAGCGACTGTTTCCCGGGTTATTTTCCTATGCTTAAAGATCTGCGACAGTATTGCGCCAGCAATAAGAACAACAAAAAGTATCTGAAAAATCCTTGCCATTATGGCTAACAGCTCGTTTCCACTCCAATAGGAACCCCAGGTTAAAGAAATAGTTACTATCGCTAAAACTAACGCCGACCAAAACAATTGAGACTTTTGTGTTAC
>NZ_CDLKIE010000442.1:0-4236 GCF_975902315.1 Kaarinaea lacus
AAAATTTTAAGCACTACCATTGGCTGTTCTTTCTGAAACCAATATGTGATTGAAATCACGGTTTGAACAAATGGATTGCCGGATAATTAAAAACTGTAATAGTGTATTCCAGGTCACTGCAGTTGCTAGCCGTCTGGCTTTGATTGTAAGGAAAAGGTAGTAATAACAAATGACGGGTAGATACTCTGGTACTGCAGCAATCTTATACTGGTGTTTAATATTAATTATCAGCGCGGTAATTTCTGCGTGTGACAATACAAAAAATCCTGAAGGGACGATTCCGGGAGGGCCTTCTCAGGATCAACCAACACCAAATCAACCTTCGCCCAATCAACCCTCACCCAATCAACCTCCAATAAATAATGCGACTAGCACGCTCAGTGGAAACATTACCATCGCGCCAGGTTCCTTTGTTGACGGCGATGTTAATGATCCCAACGCTGCATATCAATCAAACGACAACCTGAATGAAGCGCAGGCAATTCCAAACCCAACAATTTTGGGCGGTTATGTCAATGTGGCGGGTACGGGATCGGCAGGCCGGTCCTTTCAAGCCGGTGATTCCGATGATTATTATATGGTTCAATTGTTTTCCAATCAGTCTATTTCCATAACCGTCGCTGATTATAATCTGCCAACCGCGCAACCAAACCGTATTGCGCTTTTTCTCTTAGGTCAAAACGGGGAAGTCATATTACATACAACGGGCGATCGCCAAACCGATTTTCTTAATATAAATACAGACGGAATTTATTATCTGCGTGTATTCGCCTTGTCAGGGGCATCAAATTATACACTAACCATTGGATTGTCGGCTCAGCAGCAGGGGGGAAGTAACTCAACATTGACGATAGATCAGGATTTTGTGCCAGGCGAAGTTATTGTGGAATATAAACAGGACAATCGAATTTCCACCCAGCAAGTTACTGGTATACAGACCACAGCGACTGTAGCCCGAGCTCTTGGATTAACCTATAAATCGGGTGATATAAAAAGAAATATGCTAATGAAGCTGGAAACCGGCGCCGGCCAGGGAAATACCTTATCGGTATTGGGAATCCAGCGCAGAAACCAGGCGAGCACTGAAAAAGCGCAACTCAAGCTCGATACTATTGAAGTAGTCAAAGCTTTAAGAAAACGTCCGGATATTGTTTCGGCAAGACTTAATTATATCCGCCAGGCTTTTCGTATTCCCAACGATGAATATTACAACTACCAATGGCATTATCCGCAAATCAATTTGCCCCAGGCCTGGGACATCACAACCGGGAACAGTGACGTGGTTGTAGCGGTAATTGATACTGGCGTACTACTGGATCACCCGGATCTGCAGGGGCAATTAGTGCCAGGCTATGATTTCATCAGCGATCCTGGCAATGCTGCGGATGGTGATGGAATCGATAACAATCCTGACGATGATGGCGATGATGCTAATGGCAATAGCAGTTTCCACGGTACGCATGTCAGTGGCACTATTGCTGCTGCTTCGAACACCAACGTTGGAGTATCTGGAATCGCGTGGGGAGCAAAAGTAATGCCGTTACGTGCACTAGGCCGTCTTGGTGGAACTGACTATGACATCGAGCAGGCAGTGCGCTTTGCTGCACAATTACCGAATGATTCAGGTACGGTTCCCAACCAGAAAGCTGATGTTATTAATTTGAGTTTGGGTGGACCGACCAATAGTACGGTAGCTCCAGAAGCATTTCGTTTGGCACGCGAGGCAGGTGTGATCATAGTAGCTGCATCGGGTAATGAGTCATCGAGCCAGATTAATTATCCTGCTTCATTAGATGGCGTCGTCTCTGTAAGCGCAACGACCATCAACAATACTCTCGCGCCATATTCCAATTTTGGAAATACTATTGATATAGCAGCACCTGGCGGTGATTTTACTGATGTTAACGGTGATGGTTATGCTGATGGTGTGTTAAGTACAGCCGCTAGTGATGCCAACGGAATGTTGCAATTTGGCTACGCTTTTTTTCAGGGAACATCCATGGCTGCGCCTCATATAGCCGGGATCGCAGCATTGATGAAATCAGCCAATAACAGTTTAACGCCCGATGAGTTTGACCAGTTATTAGCGAACGGTGAACTCACAGAAGATCTTGGTGCTACAGGAAAAGATAATCAATTTGGTTATGGACTGGTTGATGCGTATAAGGCAGTAACAGCATCGGGTAATCTGGTTAATACACCCGTTGAACCCAGGCCACCGCTTGCGGAAGCGCAACCTGCCGCGCTGAATTTCGGTGCGACAGTCGTGTCAATGGAGCTGAATATTTCCAATGCCGGAGATGGTGAACTGCAGGTAATCCAGATTGACAATGACTCCAATGGCTGGCTGAGTGTTTCGGCGGTTTCAGTTAATAATAATGGCGTGGGGCGATATATCGCCCAGGTTGATCGTCAGTCGTTACCACAGGTAACGCAAGCTTATTCGGCAACCATTACTATCACGACGTCGGAAAATACCGTGTCTGTACCGGTATTGATGCAGGTATATGTAGAGAATTTTGTAGATAATGCAGGATTTCACTATGTCACGTTAAGAGACAGCACGACTCAGGAAATCGTGCAAAGAGTAGAGGCACGGCTGGTGGACAGCCAATATCAATTTACTTTCAGTAACGTCGGTCCTGGAACTTATACCATAAGCGCCGGTACTGATACTGATAATGACGGCGTGCTTTGTGAAATCGCTGAAGCCTGCGGTGTTTATATAATGCCAACTTTTGTTGAGCCCATTGTTGTGGACAACGAATCAGGCAATCGCAATGGGATCAATTTTGAAACCAGTTTTGATAATGTGATAAATGCGGGTTCGACACAGTTACCGATGATCAAGCTCAATCAGTCTTTGAATTAATTATCCCTTCATACTTTATCTTGTTTCGATTAGCTGCTTAACGAAATTAAGAAACCTGGGTTCATCCCAGGTGCGCCCACCCAGCGCAATATATTCCAGCGTACCCCTGGGACTGACGAAGAAGCTGGCGGGAAGCCCGCGCGGCTGCCAGCGTTCTGTAACCAGTCCATCGCGGTCCATTAGTGTCGACATATCAGGTGCGACAACCCCCATGAAACTAAAAACCTCATCGTCGGTTTCTGCTGTGTTGACTAACACAACATCTATGGCGTGATCTTTTAGCTGCTCGACCATACGTTGTACTGTAGGCATTTCGCGGCGGCAGGGACCACACCACGCCGCCCAAAAATGTACAAATACCCATTTACCACGAGACTGATTAATGTCATAGGGATTCCCGTCAATATCTTCCAGCTTTAACTGGGGTGCGGTACGACCATCAAGTTTAATAATACCCTCCGGGATTTTAATTTCGGCGGACAGCAGGCCTGGAATAAGTATTAACAGTAATAAGGTAATTGCTTTAACAAATTGATTCATGATGCTTTGTCACCATTTTTCAAACAGCGTACATTCTCAATGATAACCTTTAACGGTTTGCCTTTCTGGTCTTCACCGGTTGCGAAGTTCGCTTCAACAGTAAAGGGTGAATCCATCGGTTGCAGGGTAATGTTTCCACCTACGGGTTCGTCAGGATGCAGATCCCGTGATTCCGGGAGTAGTGTCCAGGAAAACGTGGCCTGGCTGGCCAATGGTACTTTCAGCTGTTTCCATTTTTGTTTCCATTGCTCGCGATTAGTGCGAACCAGTTCACCCTGATTGTTATAAATTCGCCAGCGGCTTAAGTCTAGCCAAATTTTGGTTTTACTGATATTTCGCATGCCCACGGTAATAAAACAATGTTTGGTGGTAGCGTTTACAGCCTGTTTGGGAAATCCACGTCCTTCATAAAAGGCGGCCATTTGTTCTGGAGTTCGAGGATACAGTCCGAATTTAATGGATTTATTTTCAAATTTGTAACGATCCTTCTTTTCTGCTGCGAAACTTGCATGAAGCTGAATGCTGCAAATCAGCGTAATACTAAGTAGCACTAAATAGCGGATCAGGGCAGAAATATTCATAGTTTGTATAATACTTATGTTAATCATGTTGCAGCGTCATTTGTTGGAAATGTTGGTCTGATAATACAGATTGTGCTGAAACTGTGTGGTAATAAAATTGTCTTACAATTTGTGTAATTAATGATATTTTCGAAAACTGTTTGTCAAGCATTAGCATCTAACTTACTGAAACTATTAGCTATTATCCCTGTGCCGCCAAAATCGCTTAATCAGCCAGTTTTCAATATTTTCAAAATTGAGACC
>NZ_CDLKIE010000443.1:0-2911 GCF_975902315.1 Kaarinaea lacus
CTCGCGATTACTATCAATGATTACTGCATTTTTTTTGGTAAATAACGTAACGGATTGACTGGTTTTCCATCACGTCGTATCTCAAAGTGCAATTTCGTTTTGTTGGTACCGGTATTTCCCATTTCAGCGATATATTGCCCGGCTTTGAGATTTTCCCCTTCCTTCACGAGTATTCGCTTATTATGCGCATACGCACTTAGGAAGGTCTCGTTATGTTTAACGATGATAAGCTTTCCATAGCGTGAAAGTCCACCTCCACTGTAAACTACGCGTCCTCGTGCAGCTGCATAGATAGGTTGACCGAATTTGCCTGCTACATCAACGCCTTGCTTTCCTGGATCGCGCTCATCAAATGTCTGGACCACCTTGCCCCCCCTGGTAGGCCATTGCCATTTGAGGGTCGCATTATTCGCAAACTCGTCCTGAGATGGGGATTTAACAACTTCCTGTTTATCGGCGACGCTTGTTGTTTCTTTATCAGCGCCCCTGGAAGCCGTTAACTTACTGTTTCCTTTCTGTTTTTTACCGGTTGCACGCTTCGCTTGAGGCGGCGCTACACGCAGTCGCTGGCCTTTTCTTACAATATAAGGGGGTGAAATTTCGTTCCATTGGGCCACCTGACGGTAGTCGTGTCCGTATGCCCAGCTGATGGAATACAAGGTTTCGCCGGGTTCTACAAAATGATAGATATGGCTCCCGCACCCCGATATCAGGGTTATCATAAGAAAGAGTGCCAAAAATTGGAACCGGAAATTACTGAATTGCTTAAAGATTACTCTAAGTAAGATTCGTAAGTGATTTCGCCCGCAGGGGTGTAGGAGATTACTTCGATTTTGCATACGTGAAATACATTGCAGACTCATTCCGCAAAATTCCGCAAGAAAATTGAGCTAGTCCTGACGAAAAGTAAAACACCAGATCGACCCGATGTTGTTTAAGATACCACCACTAGAAGCGGCTCGAAATAAACAAAGCGTGAAAAGTATCACGAAAATTCATACCAAACAAAAGCAATCGCCACCAGCGCTACCAGTATCCAGCCTATGCGATCGACGTACTGTCGCAAGGCCTGATCCATCTTCTCACCACCCCACACCATCAAGCCTGCCACGATAAAAAACCGGGCGCCACGACCAATCAGGGAGGCAATCAGAAACGGAATGAACATCATGGAGACTACCCCCGCCGCGATGGTGAAGAGCTTGTATGGAATCGGAGAAAATCCCGCCAAAAACACAACCCAGATGCCCCATTGCTCAAACCAGTCCACGGCTAACTGGTATTTATCCATATAACCGGCTTTTTCCAGGACTGGCTGTACCAAATCAAAGGCAAACATACCGATGGCATAACCGGCTGCCCCTCCAATCACTGAAAATAGTGTTGTGATAAACGCAAAGCGCCAGGCTTTTTTTGTTTCAGCCAGCGACATGGGCGCCAACATCACATCGGGTGGAATGGGGAAAAACGAGGATTCCGCAAAACTGAGCCCTGCGAGGTACCATTGCGCATGACGATGGGCTGCCCAACGCATGACTTTTTCATATAAGGAAGAAAATAATTGCACAATAACAAACAACAATAGAATGGATGACTAGACTGTACCACCTAACATCGGCACGAAACTGACCTGGTTTAACACTTCCCGGTCAAAACCCGTTTCAGTGCGAGTGATTAGAATTAAATCCTGATCGCCACTTTGCCCGACCGGCATGACCAGGCGCCCACCAATTTGCAACTGTTGCAATAAACTTTGTGGAATATCAACGGGAGCCGCTGTCACAATTATCCCGTCATAGGGTTCATGTTCCGGCCATCCCCAGTTGCCGTCACTGTGGTGCGATCGAATATTTCGCAAACGCAATTCCATGAAACGACGGCGTGCTTGCTGGATGAGTGGTTCGATGCGCTCCACGGTGTATACAGTCCCGGCAAAATGTGACATTACTGCCGCCTGGTAACCTGATCCTGTGCCCACTTCCAGTACTTTGTCCAGGGGACCGGTTTCCACCAATGCCTCTGTCATACGCGCCACGACATACGGTTGTGAAATTGTCTGGCTGTAACCAATAGGTAACGCCGTGTCTTCATAGGCTCGACTGGCCAGTGCTTCGTCAACAAATATGTGGCGAGGTGTTTGCCGTATCACATCCAGTACTGAAACGTTTTTAATACCTTGCTCTTCGAGTCGTTTAACCAGTCGCTCGCGCGTACGCTGCGACGTCATGCCAATACCCCGATGTTTCACATTCATAGATTAACGACTCCCCTTACTCCCCGTGCAACCAACTGGCAACAGTATCGATCGCGTTATATTGTGTCAGATCCACATGGATCGGTGTAATTGATACCGCATTATTGTTTACCGCAAAAAAATCTGTCCCCGGCCCCGCATCCTCTTCCTTACCGACAGGTCCAACCCAATAAATAGGCCGACCCCGCGGATCTTGCGTCTTAACTACGGGTTCTGATTTATGCCGGCGTCCCAACCGCGTTGCTTCAAATCCGCTTAATTGTTCCCAGGGCACATCAGGCACATTGACGTTAAGTATAGTATCAGCTGGCAATGGATGTTGTTGTAATTTTTGTAAAAGTTTCATCGCAACTTGTGCTGCAGTGTCGTAGTGTAAAAATTTTTCGCCAACCAGTGATACCGCCATCGCCGGCAAGCCTAGAAAGCGTCCCTCCATTGCTGCGGCCACGGTGCCCGAATACAATACATCATCCCCCATGTTAGATCCGGCATTGATACCTGCGATGACCATGTCGGGTTCAACGTCCAATAAGCCCGTTATGGTCATCGCAGGTATCAATGCCGGATCTAACATGGGGGATGATGTATTGTATTCGGGCACCGTGGCCGCAGCAATGGAGGGACGCTTTCTAGGCTTGCCGGCGATGGCGGTATCAC
>NZ_CDLKIE010000444.1:0-4703 GCF_975902315.1 Kaarinaea lacus
TCACGGCTTGGGCTTAATTTAGCCGATATACAGGAAGTTATTTCCAAAGCTGTCGGAGGTATCAATGTCACTGAAACAGTAGAAGGCCTTGAACGTTACCCCGTGAATATTCGATATCCTCGTGAGGCGCGAGACACTATAGAAAAACTGTCTCTACTACCTATTGTAACTCCCGGTAAAGCAACTGTACCTCTAGGTGAAGTAGCAGATATCAGTATTGTTGATGGTCCGGGTATGATTAAGAGTGAAAACGCGCGTCGTACCGGCTGGATCTTTGTCGATATCGCCGACAGGGATCTGGGTAGTTATGTTAAGGATGCACAACAGACTGTTATGAATAATATTGAATTGCCAGCAGGTTATGCCATTGGCTGGTCTGGCCAGTATGAATATTTATTGCGTGCAGACGAAAGACTTTTATATATCGGCCCATTGACCCTGGTAATCATTTTTCTATTGTTATACTTAAATTTTAAAAACATTGCCGAATCACTCATGGTTATGGGTTCTGTACCTTTGGCGTTGGTGGGTGCATTCTGGTTTATAGACATATTGGGATACAACATTTCCGTTGCAGTTAAGGTGGGATTTATTGCTTTAGCAGGCATTGCTGCCGAATTTGGTGTGGTTATGCTAGTGTATCTGGATCAGGCATATAAAAAATATAAACCACGCAATATGAATGGATTAAAAGCCGCGGTTATGGAAGGTGCAGTGTTGAGGGTGCGACCTAAGGCAATGACGGCTGCGGTTATTCTTGCTGGCCTGTTTCCAATCATGACGGGTACTGGAACGGGGTCCGAAGTTATGCAGCGTATTGCGGCTCCTATGCTGGGAGGGATGATTACCGCGCCCCTGGTTTCCATGGTTTTGATTCCAGTTCTCTATGTAATGTGGCGAGGCAGGCAGATGCGGCGAGGTATTTTCGACTACAGTTAGCATAGAAGACAGCCCTTAATGAGCGGGTGATTGAATGCTGGCCAACAACATCATTTGATGCTGATATATCGGTCTTATTTAACCTGAACTCTCACCTCGTTACTTGTCTATACACGTTTATAGTGCATAATTTAGGATGCAGAATCGTAGAAGAACGATTTCTATATATTACAAAAAGCATCAACTACCAATAGCTGAAAACTATGATTGAAATAATCCCGAACTGGCATCCTTTTTTTGTGCATTTTACCATTGCGCTATTACTTGTTTCGACGCTGTTCCATGTCGTTTCCGCGCTCAGTACAAAATCTACCAATTATTACCAATATGAAAACGTAGCCAACTGGAATTTATGGTTAGGTGCGTTATTTGCCATTGCCACTGTTGTGGCAGGCTGGTTTGCATCCAATTCCGTGGATCATGATACGCCATCCCACCTGGCCATGTTAGAACATCGCAACTGGGCACTGGGAACCGCAGCGCTGTTCATATTACTTGCTTTTTGGTCATTTCAACGCGCTCGCAAGGCGCTTCCCATTACCTGGTTGATAACATTGCCTTTAATTGTTGCATCAATGTCCCTGGGGGCTACAGGCTGGTTGGGCGGAGAACTGGTTTATCGTCATGGTCTGGGTGTTATGTCTCTGCCAGATACTGATGAGCATGATCACGGTGCACATTCCCATGGTTCAGATGAACATGGTGCGGGTGGCATATCGAGTATGATGCAGGAAGACAAGAGCGAGGAAGCTGAGCATGAAGTGGGTGAGAAAGCTCACTCCCATGATGGCGAACAGAACGAAAAACACCAGCATGACTCAATAGGCGATGAACCGAAGACAGATGCTGATAATGCGGTAACCAAACAGAGTCATGATGATCACACCCACGATCACAGTGATCATTCCCACTAACTACTTTTTCATGACCAGGCGATGTTATATATGAGCAGGGTGCCGATATACATTTATAATTGCTCTTTAGGTATATTGCTGGCTATAGGGATTGTAAGTTGCGACCAGCAACCAAAAGTTATGAGTAGTAGTACCGGCTTAATGCCACAGCGGGCTTATGATGAAAACCAGTTGGCGCTGGGCAAACAGGTATTTGCTGAAAACTGCTCAAAATGCCATGGCGATAATGCTCAGGGTGCAAAGAACTGGCATCAACGTAATCCCGATGGCACTTTCCCGCCACCACCGTTGAACGGTAGCGGCCATGCCTGGCATCATTCACTGGACGTTTTATACGATGTGATATCCAATGGCAGTCAGCCCGGGCAGGGAAATATGCCAGCATGGAAAGACAAGCTTACCAAGGAGCAAATTGATGCAACCATTATGTGGTTTCAGTCACAGTGGCCGGATCAGGTTTATGCCGCCTGGTATGAGATGCAGCAACGCAAATAGGTGATTTTTTACTTTTTGCACATAAAGTTTGGTGAATTTATAGTTAAGTATAGGAGATAGCAATGTACGGTTTCTCAATTAGTATGTCAGGATCGATGGATGATGTTTGTAATAAAGTTACCGAAGCTTTGAAAACAGAAGGTTTCGGAGTGTTAACTGAGATTGATGTTCAGGCAACCCTGAAGGCAAAGATCGATGTTGATCGTAAACCTTATAAAATCCTTGGCGCTTGTAATCCTCAACTGGCAAATCAGGCAATAAATGCTGAACCCGATATAGGTTTGTTACTCCCCTGTAATGTCGTGGTACGTGAGGAAGATGATGGTTCCATGACCGTAGCATTTATGGACCCTGCCGCAGTACTGGATATTGTTGATAATGCAGATGTTCATGAAATCGCTCCCCAGGTAAAAGCAAGATTGGAAAAAGTGCGAGATTTACTCGCGGCTGGTTAGTAATCCACGGCGCGGCGCCGCTATTTGCGCGGCGCCCCAAAAGACATCTTATTTTCTGCAGTCATTGCGCCCACAATTAAAATTACCGGGGATAGTTTGTAAGATTACGTGATCTAATATTTATATATCTCAATCTGGAGGGCTAGCTAATGACAACAGAAACCACGTTTTATATATCCGGATTAAAGTGCGACGGATGTGTCGCTACTGCGAAAAATGCCCTTTCAAATGTTACAGGTTATGAGTCAGCAGATTTCGACCTGGACGCAGGAATCATGCAAGTGACGGGCGAAATTGATCCCCAGGCAATCTCCGTTGCGATGTCTGAAGCAGGTTATGCCGCTGTAGTAAAAAGCAACTAAGCACCGCGTATTAACCCGGTTAAAAACACAATGGAGAAATTTACCCTTAATGTCTCTGGCATGACTTGCGCTGCTTGTGTGGCGAATGTGGAAAAAGCTATTCGAGGTGTAAATGGTGTAGAAGAAGCCTGGGTTAATTTTGCTGACCACACCGCAGTCGTAGAAGGCGAAGTAGACCACGAAAAAGTTATTGGCGCTATCATTGATGCAGGCTATGGTGCGTCGGAGTCTATCGGGATTTCCGAAACTGAGCCCACAGGCAACGCAGAAGATCAACTTCTGCTGTATAAAACTGTCTATGCTGGTGCCATTGGCCTGTTGTTGTTTGTTTTTTCAATGACTGATCTGTCTCCAGCGCTTCGCACCGACCAACCTAATACTTTATGGTTAGTATTTGGGGTATTCGCATTTTCAGTACTGGCCTATTCAGGTTCACACATTTTTCGCGGCGCCTGGAAACAGGCGAAACATGGCTCTGCCAATATGGATACCCTGGTGGCATTAGGTACCGGTGCGGCCTGGATTTATTCGATGATAGTCGTGATATTCCCGTCCCTGGTGCCAGAGTTAGCCCGCCACGTCTATTTTGAGGCTTCGGCTGTCATTATTGCGTTTATCAATTTTGGGTCCTTACTGGAGCATCGCGCCCGTGGAAAAACTTCTCAGGCGATTAAGCGCCTGATAGGGTTGCAGGCGCGTACTGCGCATCTGGTTGTGGGTACGGAAGAATCAGATATTCCTATCGAGCAAGTAAAGCAAAATAATTTTCTGCGTGTGCGTCCCGGCGAAAAGATTCCCGTCGATGGTGTGATTGTCGAAGGGCAATCGGTTGTTGATGAGTCCATGATAACCGGCGAGCCTATTGGTGTTACCAAAAGTGCCGGGGATAAAGTTATCGGTGGCACTATCAATAATTCGGGTAGTTTTCTGTTTCGCGCTACTCATGTGGGTGAACAAACCATGCTCGCTCGCATCATGGAACTGGTGAAGGTCGCGCAAAATTCCAAACCACCGATTGGACGATTGGCGGATAAAGTTGCCAGTGTTTTCGTGCCGGCGGTTATACTAATCGCGTTAGTGACCCTGGTAATGTGGTGGTACTGGGGGCCGGACCCGAAAGCCAGTTACATGCTGGTGACATCCATGAGCGTATTGGTAATAGCCTGTCCCTGTGCCCTGGGGTTGGCAACGCCAATTTCAATAATGCTGGGGATTAACAAGGCAGCGGAATTTGGCATTCTAATTCGTAATGCAGACGCATTACAGAAAGCTGGTTCCATTACCACGGTGCTGCTGGATAAGACAGGAACCGTAACAGAAGGCAAACCCAAAGTTGTTGCGATTAAAGCAGGTCTGGATGTGTCCGAACAACAAGTCATACAATATGCGGCCAGCCTGGAAGCGCAATCAGAACATCCCGTTGCTCATGCTATTGTTGATTATTCGAAACAACAGAATATCAATTTATTCAAAATTAAAGATTTTCATTCTACAGTGGGCAAAGGCGTTGTTGCTACTGTAGATGAATTACTGGCTCA
>NZ_CDLKIE010000445.1:0-9140 GCF_975902315.1 Kaarinaea lacus
CAAATGAGCTACGGGCGCACAAACATCAAAAACAACCCTTATATAATAACAAAGGCACCTTGAATAGGGTTAGTCCAAGGTGCCCTGCAACATAACAGATCGAAATTTGGTCGGGGTAGAGAGATTCGAACTCCCGACATCCTGCTCCCAAAGCAGGCGCGCTACCAGACTGCGCTATACCCCGGAATTGCTAATTATAACTTTTACGACTCGGATTCGCTATTTATGCTACGCCCACTCAAGCTCGCGGAATTGTTAGCAAATCTCAAAAGATTGCGCATGATACGGGGGTTGGCCCTTTTACGCAAGTGCACAATTTAATCAATATCGGTTGTACTAAATTATAGAGACCACGCTTACCCGCCGTCAGTTCCTCGCCCCACTACAGCTCTTGGAGAAATGTGACAAGCGTGAGATCATAGCGCCACAAATTTCGTGGAAATTTTGCATTCTCCAACCCTGGAAAGGAATCAACACTTCTGCCTATGACAGCCCAAGTAATTGACGGTAAAGCTATCGCTGCTTCCCTGCGGCAAGATATTAAGAAACGCGTTGAACAACGTATTGCGAACGGCCTTCGTCCCCCCGGACTCGCTGTAGTTCTGGTCGGTGAAGATCCGGCCTCGCAGGTATATGTAGGCAGCAAACGCCGGGCCTGCGAAGAAGTGGGATTCAAATCGCTGGCATTCGATCTACCGGCCAGTACCAGCAAGGAAGAATTACTCGCTATTATTGATGACTTAAACGCTAACGAGGAAATCGACGGTATTCTGGTACAACTTCCACTACCGGAACATATCCCTGATGGGACGATCATTGAACGCATTCGATTTGATAAAGATGTTGATGGATTCCACCCATATAACGTCGGAAAACTCGCGCTGCGACAACCCGTATTGCGGCCCTGCACGCCTCGTGGCGTCATGACCCTGCTGGAAAAAACCGGCATTAAGGCAAGAGGTATGGATGCGGTGGTCGTCGGTGCCTCAAACCATGTGGGTCGCCCTATGGCATTGGAGCTATTACTTGCGGCTTGTACCGTGACGGTCTGTCACCGATTCACCAAAGACCTGGAAAGCCTGGTGCGAAATGCAGAATTATTGATAGTTGCTGTTGGTAAACCATCAATCGTAAAGGGCGAATGGATAAAACCTGGTGCCGTGGTGATCGATATTGGCATCAACCGCAACGAGCAAGGCAAGCTGATAGGTGATATCGATTTTGAAGTGGCCAAACAACGTGCCGCGTACATTACACCCGTACCGGGTGGTGTCGGTCCTATGACAGTGGCAACCCTGCTGGAAAACACCATCGACGCTGCCGATTCATTGCACTCTAGTTAATAATTAAGATTAATTAAGAAAGCCAGGCATTAAACTCCTCGGTTACTCACGCCGCCATGTAGTGCCACCAGCCGCGTCTTCCAGCACAACCCCCTGCGCGGCTAATTCATCACGAATACGATCTGATTCAGCGAAGTCTTTATTGTTGCGTGCCGAATTACGCCGCTCGATCATGGCTTCTATTTCATCTGCGCTTAATCCCGATTCATTCTCACTCACATCGGATTTTAAAAATTCCTCAGCATCCCGTTGCAGCAAGCCCAATATGCCGCCCAGTTGTCTTAACTGAACGGCAAATTCGATCGCGCTACTCTGATCGACAGTTTTGCGCCTGTTACATTCACGCGCCAGTTCAAACAATACTGCAATCGCCTGTGGCGTATTGAAATCATCATTCATCGACTTGTAAAAGCGTTCTGAATATTCGTTTTTAATTTCATCCTGTTCCGCATCAATGTCCAGTCCACGCAAGGCAGTATAGAGCGTCGTTAAACTCCCTTTGGCATTTTCCAGGTGCTGATCAGAATAATTCAACGGACTGCGATAGTGACTGTTGACGATAAAATAGCGAATAACCTCAGGGTCGTACTTTTCCAGGACTTCGCGAATCGTGAAAAAATTCCCCAGCGACTTCGACATTTTCTCATCATCCACACGCACATGACCGTTATGCATCCAGACATTGGCAAATTTTTCTTCTGTCGCACCTTCACTCTGCGCGATTTCATTTTCATGATGTGGAAATTGCAGATCCAGTCCGCCGCCATGTATATCAAAGTGGTTTCCTAAACACTGCGTGGACATTGCCGAGCATTCGATATCCCAACCGGGTCGACCCGGTCCCCAGGGTGAATCCCAGGCAGGCTCACCAGGTTTGGCCAGCTTCCATAATACGCGATCCAGTGGATCATCCTTGTTCTCATCCACCTCTACTCGCGCACCGGCTCGCAATTCATCGGGCTTTTTACCCGATAGAGCACCGTAGTTTTCGAATTTGCTGACATCGTAGAAAACATCACTACCTTCTTTTGCATATGCCAGGCCTTTTTTAATCAGCACTTTTACCATGTCGATAATCTCGTCAATATGCTGGGTGGCACGAGGCTCATGGTCTGGGCGTAATATGCCAAGGGAATCAGCGTCACGATACATTTCTTCTATAAAGCGTGCGGTCAGGGCGCTGGATTCTTCGTTGTTTTCCATAGCGCGCGCAATAATCTTGTCGTCGATGTCTGTAATATTACGCACGTAGGTGACGTGGGATTTACCATAGATCTTGCGCAAATAACGATATACCACATCAAAAACCACCATGGCCCGCGCATGCCCCACGTGGCAATAGTCATAGACTGTCATGCCACAAACGTACATGCGAACATTGTCGGAATCGATAGGCTCGAAAGTTTCTTTCTGGTTGGTCAGGCTATTGTATATTTGCAACATAAGTTCGAATCCAATTCTAAGGCCCTAGATCTGTCTCAATTGTCTCGCGACGTTGGCCGGTCATACTATAGCAATCCCCGCATGACTACAAAATGTCCGTAGCGCGTCCGCTAAAAAAGATCTAAGCTTCTGCTGAATAAAGTAATTTTTCTATTTTATACGAAATATGGGCCTTTCGCTTCCTTAGTAAACGCTATATGATTGACGTTTTTCGGCCAAATGGTTCTTTAGCCTATCGAGATTTATTGAAAAACTGTTTGTCCGATGCAATGCGAATCGGCACGATTTACACAATATGAGTCAATGTAAGGGAAATGCTATGAACAACGTGATGAAAAACGTGATGAAATCCAGTTTACTGCGAGTTGCTTTATTTATAGTGGTGTTTGGTTTATCGACAACAGCCAGTGCGGCCGGACAACTCGTAAAATTACAGACGAATCTGGGCGATATTGTCATTGAGTTGAACCAGGAAAAAGCCCCGCAATCCGTTGCCAATTTCCTGGGTTATGTAAACGATGGCTTTTACAATGGCACCATTTTTCATCGCGTGATTGACGGCTTTATGATTCAAGGTGGCGGCTTCACAGAAAATTTCCAGAAAAAAGGTACCAAGGCCCCCATCCAGAATGAAGCGAATAATGGCTTGAAAAACGATCGCGGCACCGTCGCCATGGCAAGAACCAATGCTCCCCACTCGGCAACGGCACAATTTTTCATTAATGTCGTTAACAATGATTTTTTAAATTATCGTTCCGCCACATCGCGTGGTTGGGGGTACACTGTGTTTGGCAAAGTCGTGCAAGGCATGGACATCGTGGACAAGATTCGTAAAATTCCCACCGGACCAGGCGGACCATTCCCGAAAGATGTTCCACAAGCACCCGTCGTTATCCAGAGTGCGACAGTAATGGAACCCGTACCAGCACAATAACAGACTTCTGAACTATTACAGGCGACACCCTGACAGGACAATCAATATGATAAGAATGAAAACTTCTTTAGGTACCATTGAAATCGAACTGGACCATGATAAAGCACCAAAAACTGCCGCAAACTTCGAGCAGTATGTTAAAGATGGATTTTATGATGGCACAGTTTTTCACCGTGTTATCAACGGATTTATGATCCAGGGCGGTGGTTTTGAGCCGGGTATGTCGCAAAAACAGACCCGCGACACCATTGAAAACGAAGCAGACAATGGACTTGAAAATGATATTGGCACTATCGCTATGGCTCGCACGCCAGACCCACACTCAGCCACAGCTCAATTCTTTATAAATATAGCTAAAAATGATTTTCTGAATTACACCGCGCCAACCGCAAACGGCTGGGGATATTGTGTGTTTGGTAAAGTCGTCAACGGCATGGATGTAGTCGACCAGATTAAAACCCAACCAACTACCAGCAAAGCAGGACATCAGGACGTGCCGGTAGAAGACATCATCATCGAACAGGTCGAGATAGTGGATTAACGTCAAACCTGCTGCTGTTAAACCATGAGCACACTATTTATATCGGATCTGCATCTGTCTGGTGAACGGCCCGACATCATTAAGCTGTTTCTCGAGTTCATGGCAACACGTGCAAAAGAAGCCGATGCTTTATATATCCTTGGCGACCTGTTCGAAGTCTGGCTAGGTGACGACTTTATTCCTCCCGACGCACAGACAGTTGTAAACGCCCTTCGCGATTATTCTGACTCTGGCCGCAAACTGTTTGTCATGCATGGAAATCGTGACTTCCTCATGGGGGATCATTTTGCTGAAATCACCGGTTGCAACCTGCTACCTGATCCATCAATCATTGATTTGTACGGTACCAAAACGTTGATAGGTCATGGTGATCTGTTATGCACCGATGATGTTGACTATATGCGGTTTCGGCAACAGGTCCGCAATAAAGACTGGCAAACCGCATTTCTTGCCAAAACAGTGGAAGAACGTATCGCTATAGCAAAACAGGCGAGACAGGAAAGTAAGAAACAAACCAGTTCGATCGCGGAAGAAATCATGGATGCCAATCAGAACACTGTGGAGCAAGTTATGCAGGAGCATAATATTAACCAGATGATCCATGGCCACACCCATCGTCCTGACACACACACATTCGTCCTGGATAACCAGCAGAGAACGCGCATCGTGTTAGGAGACTGGTACGAACAGGGCAGCCTGCTGGAATGTACTGAAAAAGGATGTGAACTACAGACCTTGCCGGTCAATTGACAGGCTTAGCAAGCACGACCAACCAGTTGGCAAAGCGTGAATTGTTTATCCACCGACCGAAAATTCACTATACCCCTCGGGCAATTTCAACTTCTCGTCGTCAAATTCAAAGTCAAGTCGATAATCAACCATAAACTTTAAAAATCCCCGCTGATCCCATTCTCGCAAGGGTATCCCAGTATCAAGGTGCTTGGATGCGTAATAGATATTTAACGCCAGGTCGCAGGCTTCATGAGTCTCAGGTGGCATCTTGTGAACAGTACTTGCGTGTTCACCCGCTAATACCTGGCGGTACTCCTTCAATGCCGCTACCGCTTCAGGTAAGAATTTCTTTTCCAGCGTTACTGCATCATAACAATGTTTACCATTGGCAAAATAACGGAAATGCGTTGCTTTATGGCCGGTTACCGCAGGGATTGCGGAACTTGGTTGAGACTCCTCTTTATAGGTAATTTCGATGGGCGGTTTGCCCTTAATTTCTTTTGGCTTAATAACAAAGATGGTTTTATTTGCTTCGGTAACACTGTATATAGTCTGCTTGTCACGATCAAATAACAGGAAGTCATTGGGAAATCGATCGTCAGCTATATAAAGGTAATGGTTGTTTATGAACATGCGACTTCGAAACAACGGGGTGCCCGCTTCCTCACGCTCAGAGTACATTATGAACACACCTTTTTTATCATCCGGAAACTTTGCTTCACCTTCTTTGGTAGGGCCAGTCGTCTCACAAGCTGTCATTAACAGCGATAAAATAACAACTACTAACACTGCTGTTGATGACTTCTGTGATTTCATCGCCTGACTCCAAAATGCTTGCATCATAACAACCCCTCTAAGTATTGTATTTCTTGTTCGGTAAAACCGGCGGCCTTGCGCGCTTCCCTGTCTAATGGCGGTTTGACCCTGCCCTGTGCATATTGTTGCATTAATTCCAGGTAAGTTTTTTCGCGCGGTAATTCTCTTTGATCACAGAAATAATGAAACCAACGGCTTCCAATTTCTACGTGACCTACTTCCTCTTCCAGTATCACGTTGAGCACATCCACGCTTTGCTGGTCTCCAATCGCATTAAATCGATCAATCATACCCGGCGTCACATCCAGTCCGCGGGCTTCCATTACCCGGGGCACCAACGCCATGCGCACCAACACATCGTGCGCAGTTCTTAATGCCATATCCCACAATCCGTTGTGGGCATCAAAATCACCGTAATCATAACCTAATCGCTGCAGGCGATCACGTAACAACGTGAAATGTTGCGCTTCCTCATCTGCCACTTTCAGCCAGTCATTATAATATTCCTGCGGCAAGTCACGAAACCGATAAACGGCATCCAGGGCAAGGTTAATTGCATTAAATTCAATATGAGTAATGGCATGCAGCAGTGCTGCTCGCCCTTCCGGCGTATGAAAACTCCTCCGTGGCAACTCCCGCGGATTTACCAACGATGGTTTATTTGGTCTTCCAGGTATTGTTATAGATTTGGGAGGCTCGTTGTTCTCCAACGCCAACTGCCCTTCCCGCCATTGTTTCACAATATGACGGGTTTGATCGACTTTATCGGCAGGATCACAAATCAGGATACAGCGGTAAGCTGCGGCAAACAGATTTTCCATGAGATTATTGACGGCAAACGGATTTGCTTTTCATTATGTTTAATCGCTTATGGATACGTCAAGCAAACTGGGATATGCGTACTGGCAAACGTTTCGACCCCCAGGCACCGGGAGGACCGGAAAAAACACCGGCGCAAGGCGTGCCGCAAAAACGACATTTACCATCATCGGTCAGGTTCCAGTCCGATAATACGTACCAATCACGGCCAATGAGTTTTTTATGGCACTGATGACAATAGGTACTGTCCGCCGCTTCATTGTGAACATTACCCACGTATACATAGCGCAATCCTTTTTCAAGAGCGATTTCTCGCGCACGCAATAATGTACCGGGAGGTGTGGGTGGTTTATCTACCATTTTCCAGTCGGGATGAAATGCTGAAAAATGCAGGGGTACATCTAAACCAACATGATCACGCACCCACTCAGCCAGCTTAACGATCTCGTCGTCGGAGTCATTTTCCCCCGGGATTAACAACGTTGTTAGTTCCACCCAGGTATTTGTATGATGCTTGACATACTCGATGGTATCCAACACTGGCTGTAAATGACCGCCTGTTAAGTGGAAATAAAAGTCTTCCGTAAAAGCTTTTAAATCTATATTGGCGGCGTCAATATATTTAAAGAATTCTTTGCGCGGCTCTTCACTAATATACCCGGCCGTGACAGCCACGGTTTTGATATCCAGCTTTTTACACTCCTTCGCCACATCAATGGCATATTCCATAAAAATGACTGGATCATTATAAGTGAATGCCACACTCTTACATCCCAGTTCTTTTGCCGCTCGCGCTATCTGGATGGGCGATGCAGTATCTGCCAGGGTATCCATTTCCCGGGATTTACTCATATCCCAGTTTTGGCAAAACTTGCACGCCAGATTACATCCGGCAGTACCAAAGGATAAGACCGATGTTCCCGGTAAAAAGTGATTCAAGGGTTTTTTCTCAATCGGATCGACACAAAAACCACTGGAACGCCCATATGTCGTCAGGACAATAGCATCATTGTGTCGAGCACGAACAAAACACAAACCCAATTGCCCTTCTTTTAAATGACACTCCCGCGGACACAAATCACACTGGATACGACCGTCATCCAGCATATGCCAGTATTTAGTAGGAAAAAATTGTGGTGGTTGCCAGCTGTTCATATTTTATAGATTACACTTTGTTTGGCATCGATCAATGATTGTCATCAAAAACCATGCTATTGATCCTATAATAAAAGTATAAGCACACTATTTCACAAATTGTTTGATCTGTGAGGTAAAAGCAGCGATGAATCAGAGCAAAATTCGCCCAACCGCCGTTGCCGGCATGTTCTATCCGTCTGATCCTGTTGAATTACGCGCAATGGTATCAAGCTTCTTAAACAGCGCACGTGATACGCCTATTGACAAGGCCGCGACAACCAAAGCTATTATCGCCCCTCATGCCGGCTATATTTATTCAGGGCCGGTAGCAGCACATGCCTATCATTATGTGGAATCCATAAAAGATAAAATCACCAATGTTGTGTTAATTGGCCCATCGCATCGTGTTCCACTGTTAGGCCTGGCGACCAGTAGTGCTGACTACTTTGCGACTCCCCTGGGTAATATCCCTATAAATCGTGCTCTGACCGAAAAAATCAATGAATTGCCTTTCATTAGCGAACTTGACCAGGCACATTCAATGGAACACAGCCTGGAGGTTCACTTACCTTTCCTGCAACTCACATTAAACGAATTCAGCCTGGTACCCATCGTAGCCGGTGACGCATCACCGGAAGATGTCAGTGAACTGATTAACCTGGCTTGCAGTTCTGAAGACACCTTGCTTGTGATCAGTTCAGATTTAAGTCACTATCACGACTACCAGACAGCCAAACGTCTGGACCAGGATACTTGCGAGGCAATTGAAGCACTTGATATTCGCGCTGTTGACTCTCAACATGCTTGCGGTTATATCCCTGTGCGTGGACTATTAGCATACGCCAGGGAACACAAACTGGCAGCCACGACCGTGGATTGCAGAAACTCTGGCGACACAGCCGGCCCAAAAGATCAAGTTGTAGGTTACGGTTCTTATGTCTTTAGCTGAAGCCGATCGTCAAACCTTACACGATATTGCAAAAGCATCTATACAGTATACGCTCGAGCAAGGCTCAAACGCCCAATTCGAGAAAACATTACATCTGGACGACTACTCCCCTGAGCTGCAACAACAACGCGCTACTTTTGTCACACTTAATATTAATGATCAACTAAGAGGTTGTATAGGAACTCTGGAAGCCCACCAACCCCTGGTGATGGATGTATCGCACAATGCCCGGGCGGCCGCATTTCAGGATCCCAGGTTTGCCCCGTTATCCAGACCCGAATTTGAGCAATTGCAGATTCATATATCAATACTCGGACTGCCTGAGCCTATGACGTTCAGTTCCGAAAAGGATTTAATTCAACAACTACAACCAGGCATAGACGGCCTGATATTAACTACGGGCAGACATCGTGGCACTTTCTTGCC
>NZ_CDLKIE010000446.1:0-5062 GCF_975902315.1 Kaarinaea lacus
ACTCGTATATTGGCAATCTATCCATTTCCTGATTATCCCGAAAGCTATTGGACAAATGGTGTAAAAACCGTCATTTGTAAAACTCGTCTGGCTTGCAATCGCCGGTTGGCGGGTATCAAACATTTGAATCGATTGGAACAAATTCTAGCGAGCACTGAATGGGAAAATAGCGAAATTGTCGAAGGTATTATGCTGGATAAAGATCAGCATGTTATCGAAGGCACAATGTCGAATCTGTTTTGGATTGATCAGGATAAACTTTATACACCTGATTTGGCAGAATGCGGTGTTGAAGGTGTAATGCGTGAGCAAATTTTGCAGTTGGCAAAAGAGTTGCAACTACCTGTTATGATAGGTCATTATTTTATTGAAGATTTACTGTCAGCCGACGAAATATTTATCACAAACAGTATTCATGGTGTCTGGCCTGTTCGGCAGATTGATGAATACACATTTAAATTCGGTTCAATGACAAAGCAATTGATGGACACCATCCAGTAATAATTATTTTTCATGAAACGTCTGATTTTTAAAATTACCGCTATTGGTGCAGTGGTGCTGCTTGTTACCGGCATCTGGTTTGTTGTGGATATTAACAATTTTCGCAATGCCCTTATAAGTGTGGAAGGGGAAGGCTTACGTTACGAAATTAAGAAAGGTGATACTCTAACACGAGTGTCTAAAAACCTTTATTTAGCTAACGTTATAGAGCATCCACGTTATCTTGTGTTGTTAGGAAAACTTAAAGGTCAGGCCAATAATATTAAAACCGGGGAATATCTTTTTGAACCGGGGATGACCACCGCCCAATTGCTGGACCAGATTGTAAAGGGCAGTACTATCCAGTATTCCGCAACGATAGTCGAAGGCTGGAATATTTGGGAAATGATGGCGGCGTTACAACAAAACGAATACCTCGAACATACGCTCAAAGGTGTGAAGACATCAGAGATCATGGAAAAACTGGGTAAACCAGGAGAGCACCCTGAAGGAAGATTTCTACCTGATACTTACCATTTTCCAAAGGGCACCACCGATGTTGCGTTTCTTACCCGTGCCTATGAGGCGATGGAAACCGTACTGGCCGAAGAATGGGAAAAACGCCAGCCGAATCTGCCTTTAAAAACGCCTTATGAAGCCTTGATACTGGCATCGATCATTGAAAAGGAAACAGCAGTTCCCAGTGAGCGTAGCGCCATCGCCGGTGTTTTTATTCGACGATTAAATAAAAGAATGCGTTTACAGACAGATCCCACGGTTATTTACGGGCTTGGTGAAAAATTTGATGGAAACATAAGGCGACGGGATCTGGTAAACGATACGCCATACAATACTTATCGACGTAACGGCCTGACTCCAACACCGATTGCTATGCCGGGCGTTGATGCTATTCGTGCCGCGTTAAATCCGGATGATGGTGACGCACTCTATTTTGTCGCTCGCGGTAATGACGGGAGCCATGAGTTTTCTGCAACCCTGGAACAGCATAATAAAGCGGTGATCAAATATCAGTTAAAGGGTAAAGCCCGGCCATTTTCTTCCAATCCGAAAGTCAAAAAATCCAGCCAATAACAATATTTCGTCCTTGTATTTGTAGAATCACTGTTAATAGTAATAACAAAAACAGGGCGAGCCGTTTATAATAAATTGCCATGAGCAAAGGAAAATTTATTACCCTGGAAGGTTCTGAAGGGGCGGGAAAGAGTACTGCCATGCAGGCTGTGCAGGATTGGGCGCAGCAATCCGGTATTGAATTTGTGGTAACCCGTGAGCCTGGTGGAACGCCATTGGCGGAGAAAATACGGGATCTCTTGCTCGACAAAAACCATACTGGCATTTGCGATGACACTGAGTTGTTATTGATGTTCGCCGCCCGTGCCCAGCATCTGAATGAATTGATCAAACCATCCCTTGCGCGTGGACAATGGATTTTGTGTGATCGATTTACCGATGCCACTTATGCTTACCAGGGCGGTGGAAGAAATATTGCGCATGAACGCATTGCGCAACTGGAGCAATGGGTTCAAGGTGCGTTACGCCCGGACTTAACTTTATTGCTGGACTTACCGGTAGAGCAAGGACTGGCGCGCGCGGGTGAACGCGGCGACCTGGATCGCTTTGAACAGGAAAAAATCAGTTTTTTTGAACGTGTAAGAACAGCCTACCTGGATCGTGCCGCACAGTTCCCTGATCAATACCGTATTGTTGACGCTTCACAGGGCATCGAAGAAGTGCGCCAACAAATATATAAGGCGTTGACTGAGTTTCGAGATCGGTTGCAAGTATGAAAGACGAATTTATTTTTCCCTGGCAAGAATCGCTTTGGCGCCACCTGGTACAACGTTACCAAAATGGTCAGTTGCCACATGCGTTATTGCTAGTCGGTGCTACGGGATTAGGTAAATTACACTTTGCAGAAAGTTTTGCCAGGTGGGCGCTTTGTTCGCAGAATTTTGTTACAGATAATAGTAGCCCGCTAGACCTTCGAGAAATCAATGAACCCTGTGGCCAATGTCAGGGTTGCCAGTTAATGAAAGCCGGGACGCATCCCGATTTTCTCAAGGTGGTTCCTGAGGCCGAAGGCAAGCAAATTCCCATTGATACCATTCGAAATGTAGGCGATTATCTAACACTAAAGAGTCAGTTTGCTCCATTGCAGATTGTTGTCATAGCGCCGGCGGACGCAATGAATAAATTTGCTGCAAACAGTCTGCTGAAAACCCTGGAGGAACCAACCCCCGGTTCACTGCTAATTTTGGCGACCAGCCATGTTAGCCGACTTTTACCCACCATTCGCAGCCGTTGCCAATCCATCGAATTTTCGATACCGGAACAGAGCCAGTCTCTAACCTGGCTTTCGAAGCAGCTACCGGATTTGGCTTCATCGGGTCCGCAAAACGAGATGGCGCGATTGTTGGCATTGGCTGTTGGCGCACCCTTGTTAGCGCGTCAATACGCGCAACAGGATACCCTGAAGAGCTATCAACAACTATTGTCGAGTTTCGAAAAATTAGCTAAAAATCAAGCAGATCCTGTTGCAGAAGCCAAGTCCTGGGAGGCCGTCGGCCTGGCAAAATCGGTAAAATGGATATATTTGTGGGTGGCTACCATGATTCGTCTTAAGTCCGGAATAGAGCGGGTCGATACTAAGTCAGAGTGGCTGGAACCTGGGTTAGAGAATCTGGCGCAGCGAATAAACAGTGAGCGGTTGTTCCAGTATCTTGACAAAGTGACTGAAACTTCACGGTTTGTAAATTCACAGGTTAATGTACAATTAACACTGGAAGATTTATTGATCAGCTGGCGTGAAATTAATGCCTGATCTGATGAAAGAGAGGATATGAGAAATGGCAGGCCCCGGTGGATTTAAACAAGGTGGTATTCTTTCCCTGGCAATCAAGGACAAGAGTTCCTTGTATACGGCGTACATGCCATTTATAAAAAACGGGGGCTTGTTTATTCCCACCAATAAGAAATATAAGTTGGGCGAAGAAGTTTTTATGTTGCTCACTTTGATGGATGAAAAAGAAAAGCTACCTGTTGCGGGAAAAATTGTCTGGATCACGCCGACCGGATCGCAGGGCAATCGTCTGGCTGGAATAGGTGTACAATTTAGTGAACAGGATAATGGGCAAATCCGGAATAAAATTGAGGGTTACCTGGCCGGTGCCCTGAAATCAGATCGCCAAACCCACACTATGTAATCGAAGGTCGCCCTGGTCGTTCTGGCATTATCTCGCTGATCTCCTTATACTAGCGCTTCATTTAGCAAGAACCGTTCAGTCCTGGCTCCATAAATATTATGTCCAATTACCTGGTTGATTCTCATTGCCATCTCGATTGCCTGGACCTGAAAGCCTGGGATAATGGTTTGCAGGGTGCCCTGGATGAGGCGCGGCAATTTGGTGTTGGGCATATGCTTTGCGTTTCTATAGAACTGGAAACCTTCCCCAATATGCTATCTATTGTCCGGCAGTATGACAATGTCTCTGCATCAGTAGGTGTACATCCCAATGTGCGCGAAGGTAAAGATCCCAGTGCAGATGAGTTACTCGCGCTGGCGGATGATCCTGACATAGTTGCTATTGGTGAAACAGGTTTGGATTACTTCCGCAGTGAAGGTGATCTGGAATGGCAAAGGGAGCGGTTCCGCCAACACATCGCGGCAGCGAAACAATGTAAGAAGCCATTGATTATCCACAATCGTGAATCTACCGAAGATTGTCTTGAAATTCTCGCGCAAGAGGGTGCGCAAGATGTGGGTGGCGTAATGCATTGTTTTGTTGAAAACTGGGAAATTGCCAGGCGTGCGATGGAGTTGAATTTTTATATTTCGTTTTCCGGTATAGTCACTTTTAAGTCAGCGCATGAGTTAAAAGATGTCGCCAGGCAAATGCCAGAAGATCGAATCCTCATCGAGACGGATTCACCTTACCTGGCCCCGGTTCCGCATCGAGGAAAAACCAATCATCCGGCTTATGTGCGGCATGTTGCAGAGTGTATTGCCGAGCTACGTGGAGAAAGTCTTGATAGTGTCGCCGAGCAAACCACCAGCAATTTTTTCAACTTGTTTAAACTGGCGAAACCAGCCAGGCAGGATGTTTCTTTAAACTCGTTGGCAAGCTAGTTATTAATGAGCCATTATGGAATATCTATTCCTTCATTTTTCAACATCCGCACCAGCTCAATAAGCGGTAATCCAACGAGGGTATTGGGATCATCGCCCTCTAATTTTTCAAACAATGAAATTCCCAAACCCTCAGACTTGAAACTACCGGCACTATTATAGGGTTGGTCCTGTTTCAGGTAGCGTTCAATTTGATCATCGTCAAGCTGACGAAAATGGACTGTAAAAGGAACACATGCGACTTGAGCCTGTTGGGTTGCACTGTTGTACAGGCATAGTCCTGTCAGGAACTCGATGCGTTTTCCTGACGCAGCTTTTAGCTGTTGTACCGCATTGTCGTGAGTGTGTGGTTTTCCCAGTATTTGCTTATTGAGTACCGCTACTTGATCGGATCCAATGATCAGCGCTGCCGGGTGGCGTTTCGCGACGGCCAAT
>NZ_CDLKIE010000447.1:0-5199 GCF_975902315.1 Kaarinaea lacus
CATTAGCAATCTTCTCAGCAGTAAATTCAAGGAATCTACACCGGAGGAAATTCTTAAGTTCATCGGTTATGACCACGATTCTAATAAAAATCTTTTTATAAACGCAATGCGTCATCTAGGTATTTTCATCAGGCAAATATTTGGCGACGCAAAGCGCTCAGGTCTTTATGATTCGGTATCCATGGAACATGTACTTCGACGTCTGGTTGAGGTCGATTCGGTGCAAAGCCGTTCGCGCACGGAGAAATGGAGCTTGAAGGTTGAACTGAACCGCCTGGCACGAAAGTATGAGGAATATGGATCTGGTGTATCGGCTAATTTTAAGCGTCATGCCCAGGCCTGGTCGATTGCAGTTGGCGTCCTGTTGGCGCTGGTGGCTAATATTGATGGGTTGCGTATATTCGAGGCTTATCTGGAGGATGAGGCGCTGACACAAAGAATTATTGCGCAACAAGAAGCAATACAGTCTAAATACGAAACCGCAAGCAGCCGGCAAAAAGAATTTCAGGAAGCAGTAGCGTTGCTGGAGACGGCAAAGAAGGAAATGCAGGCTGCCGTTGATGCGAAGGATGAGAAAAACAATCTCGCTGCAAAAGAAAAATTACAGCAGGCAGAAGAGAGACTGGGAAAACTGGCGTCACCAGAAATGATTAAAAGGGAACTGGAAAGCGCATCACAACAATTTGAAAATCTGAAAACATCAGGTGTTCCCCTTGGCTGGAGGTTTTATCCAAATTGCCCCTATGGTGAGCCCCTTGAGCGCTGGAAGCTTAGCGATCAGAAGTGCCAGGAATTGAGCGCAAGCTATAAAAAGACTCCACAGAAGCTGCAAGAAATCGAAAAGAACAATTATGTTTTTACAGGTGTTTTAACGACAGTCAAACTTGATTTCGGTGGATTTATCCGCTGGTTGTTTGCCGTTGTGTTAACGGGCCTGTTAATTGGCCTCGGTGCGCCATTCTGGTTTGATGTTGCCAAGCGTTTGGCGAGAGTCCGCTCGGGAGTGCGTGAAGCTGCCTCAACAGAATACCGATTATCTGCGAACAATGCAGACGGTGATGAAAAAAAACGCAAAGAAATTGTTAATAATGTTGTTAGTGATGCTGCGGGCGAGTTGGGTGAAAGTGGCCAGCCAGGAGAACTGGCGCGAGCCGTGGCTGATGCTGAAATAAACAAACAGAACATTTAAAATTGCAGCAATAGTTTCAACAATTACCGCATGTTATTCCATACATAAAGGAGTTCATTGATGCCGATACCAGCCAGTACTGCGAGCATGGCAATGTCTATAGTCAATGGGCTGCTGCGACTGACCGGGCGAGTCGACCGCATTATGGCAGAACAGACTGCGCTACGCAGTGAACTGGCGTTTGCCAGCAAACCATTATTGAAACCACCGCTTGCCGGCGTGATGAAGCAGAAATTAGAGACGCTTTGCGCAAAGACGCAAGGGCAGGTGCCAGATCCGTTGCTTGATCAGCGAGCTGATATTATTGCCCTGGTTGCAAAGGCAAATCCTGGTGAACCCGAAATGCTAAAGTATCTCGAGATGTTTTTACCCGATGAAGTCCAGTACAGGCTGGATGATCCTGATGGCGATTTAGTTCCCAAACTGCAGGAAAAGCGTAGCGTCTGGAATTTGGATGATTCAGATGTTATGCGTATTGCTTATTACCTGCAGCCTGGCGATGATTTGCGAAAATCCTCAGCACCATGGCAAATTGCGATGGCCGTGGTTGATGTGCTGGCGGACCTCGCCATAGAGAACCAGTCACTGATCCTGCATGACAATCGAGCCAGGCCTCTACTATTAGCAATCCTCCAGCGTTTTGCGAACACAGACTTGGCTGATGCAGGAACTCCACAGCTGTTTCTGCGTGTGGTGTTAAAGACAACCGTGAATGGTGCGCTTGACGCGAAAGATGCGCTTGCCAGTGACAAGGCATGGGTAGATAGTGTTCTGGGAGCGTTGGCAGATACGCGTGATGCAGAAGGAGAAGATTTTGTCGTCGGTCTAATCAACGGTAGTAGCTATCCAGTGTTAATTGGCAATTTGCTTGAGGAAGGCGCGGAGGCGGTCAGCGTGTCTGCCAAAGCGAATGCAAAACACTTTGAACGAATTGCCAGTGATGTGCTCAATCATGCCGCTACTATAATGAAGCAGCAAGATGATTTTAAAGGGTTCATCAATGATCATTGGGGAGAATTATTGCAGGCAGGGTTAAAAGGTCTTCATGCCAATGGGGAGGCAATCCTCGCAGGCCAGTCACCACTGTTACGTGGAACTTTGCTGTCAGCAATCGATGTGCTCGCGGAAACGCCTGATCGCAACTTACTAAGTAGCGAAACTTTAACCGCAACACTTGAAGCGGCTATTGGAGCGATCGCGGTTAAACCGGAGTTGCTCGACGGCGTATCTGACAAGGAGCTCATTAAACAACTCCTGGGATCCACGGCAAATTTGGTCGCCAATAAAGGAATTCAAAAGGCACTGAGTTCTGCTGGCGTTGAACTGGTAATTCAGGATACCCTGGGCTATCTCGCTCAACAGCCAGAGTTGTTGGTGCGCCAACCAGGATTTGCTCAGGACGTCGTAGGCTCTTTACTTGCTAGCCTGGCCCAGGGTGGATCAATGCGTCTGGAAACAGTCGCGATTGCTGGTGTTCAATCTTTATTTAATGAGATAGCAGCTAATCCGGATCTTGTTGATACTCAATATCCGCAAGTAGTCTCAACAATTGCTGATACGCTGGGTGTAGCATTAGCCGATTTGCGCCTGACGCGGGATGAAGCCAGGGAGTTGCTGGTTTCGCTCGCGGAAACAGTTGCGGACAATCCAGCACTGGTGGTTGGTGATAACACCGGCTTACCGGCGAAGGTGCTTGGGGAAGTGCTCGATGTGTTAATCGATAATCGAGGTAAATCACTCAGCAGTTTATCAATCAGGGAAGTATCGCTTCAGGTGTTAGACGTCGTCGTTGCAGATTCCAGTCTTCTTGAAGGAAGTCCCGAGCTGGTGAAACAGTCAGTGGCAGCGGTGCTCGATGAAATAAGCAGTGCATTACAGGAACAGGGCGCAGAGGTTAGCCTCCAGTACGAGCATTTAGTCCTGACTGCACTTAATAGTGTTCTGGTTTCTGTTGCAGCTAATCCTTCTTTACTAAACGTCAAAGCGAAGTATGCCAAATCTATAGGTCAACTTGCTGGTGTTCTTGCCAATGCCCTGAGCGACGGCAAGCTTAATAACAGTGAAGTGGAAAAAATTCTGATGCGTGCTGCTGAAATCATTGCCGCTAATGCCCAGGTGCTGGCAAATGAGCAAAATGAAATCGTGGCGAAAGTTGTTAATGCCATTCTTGCAAAACTATCAGAGGGGGGCAGTATTGCATTGCGGGGTGATGCACTGGTCGAATTACTTGTAGGTACTATAAAAGTTCTCGCCGCAAATATGAAGTTAATACAAAAGGTGGATGAGTCCGTTGAGCAGCTGGTTAAAAGGATTCAAGTTGTTATTGCTGCCGGCCTGGAAAGAGCGCGTCAAAAATTGGGACAGGTACTGGAGCAGGCGGATTTACCGCTGGTTGTAGTAGAATTGCTTCGTCGCTGGATTTTTGACAAGGTGCCAAGTATTGATATTAACGACGATCAGTTCAGGAATGCATTTGATGCAATTATCGCCGATGTAGTGGGACAGCCTGCTTGAGTATTATACGGCAGCCATAGGGAGAAATACTCAATGTACCGATTAAGAATAATTAATGTTGTCGTCGTCATTTTCACAGTACTGTTACTTAGTGCCTGTCTTACCAGCAAACAGGTAAAGGATATCGTTGAAGAGTCGAACAGCGCAATTATCGTTGCAAGCATGTCGGGCCAGGGTGAAATTATGGAAGTGGGGCCATCGGCTCCTAAAACCGACAGTTGGCAAAAGGAAGTAGAGAAAATTGAAAAATTTATTGCCAATAATCCAGACCAGGTAGCTACTAATAATGCTTTGCGTATCCGGGAAGCCGTGTTGTTGCTCAATGTTGGACAGGCAAATTTGGCAAGCGCTGTATTTGCTGAAGTACAGTGTGTGGATCTGGGTAACAGCCGCGACCGGGCAATATGCGACGCACAAAAGCCGCTAATTTGGTGGTATGGATTAGGCACGACAGTCTCGGAAGAGCAAAGGGAGATCGGCAAAGAGCAGATCAAGGTACTTGCTACGGTTGCCAATGGACTTGAACGAACCTCTCCAACCCGTCGTATGTTTGAACAAATACGGGTACGCGCTGCGATAAGGCTGGCTGAGTCACTCAGTGACCTGGATGAAATAAATGAACTATTAAGCGAAGCCCTGGCTCGCTATGGCAAGCAATTTAACCAGGATGATCAAAAATTAATTCAGGATTGGGGTATGAATAGCAATCTTCCTGTCTCAGCATTGTCTAGCCTGAGATGGTTTAACTATGTGCCAGCCGTCTATAAACAGGCTGATGATATTAATGATGCCCTTTGCGGCAGTCAGTGCGCGGATTTTACACCAGCCTGGGTTTCCTGCATAAAAGATAAGAGTTGCCCCTAATCTGAAATGTCTGTTGGGCTCATAGGGTCGTTGTCTTTGGGCTATCACATGCCGTTATCGTACTCTGATTAACTATTTTATAAAAATTCCCCATTCGCTTAGAAGTACCTAGTAAGGTCGACAACGAGATATTACGAAAAATTGGGCTGTTCATCGTTCTTTATGAAGTAACGCGCCTGCTCTACCTGGAGTGGTGACTGGATATTCCGACGACTAACGACAATGATAAGTGGGATATTCCGATACCGGTCACTAATATCATTGATACAAAGGCTGTCATTCGTGCAGCCGATGTAAACAAGGATTACACGCAACGCATGGATTTGGCTGATATTATTGCAGCACCTGGAGAATTGAGGTAAATGTTAGACTATTATTAAGTATGGCAGGAAGGGGATTTTGGTCGCTGCGAAATCAGCTAAAGGTTGTCCTGGTCTTTTAATTGCTGCGTAGAAGCACTGTTGTCGAAGAACGATCGCCAATGGACTATATTTACAAACTGAACAGGGTGTTTTCGGGTTAATTATTTATAACGGGTTGCTTGCATATGATACATGTTAAAAGCGCTGTCAATATTCAGGCAAGTCCGGAGGACGTGTTTTCGCTAATTTCCGACGTGCGCCGCTGTGGCG
>NZ_CDLKIE010000448.1:0-3602 GCF_975902315.1 Kaarinaea lacus
GCGCCACAGGATCGGCAGTATAATAAACCAGACGCAAATAAGCCTGAAACAGGCAACGTTGCAGCAAGCAGCAATACTGACAACGCCGGCGCATCGAATGCTGGTACATCAACTTCGGATTTTCCCGCATCCAAACCGGAACGAATAGCGTCTTCGCCAAGACCCATTGATATATTCAACAAAGAGTCCAGCGAACCGCCACGCCCCGCTGCCGCGGATAACCAGGTTTCGCAATCTCCTGCCAATGATCGCGCCAGCTCGGATGCCAGTGCCAGGCAACAACAAAGTGCTGCCACTGCGCAAGCCAGTCAAAGTTCATCAGCTAACATCGCTGGTAACAGCAACGCTGATGAGCGAAGCAAGCCAGGAACGGATTATTCTTCCAGCGTGGACCGAAAGCCGGAACAGCCATCGCGGACCGAGCCTGCGATAAGTCAGCAAGCGCCAGCATCGAATGGCCAACAATCTGATTTCTCAGCCGGTAGTAAACAGTCCTATGGGAATGGAAAACCGCAAGGCAGTTCGCAACACGACAATGCTCAATCAAACCAGCATTCTTCGGGATTAAACAATGAACGCAGGGAAGAAAACAGGGAGTCTCATCATCGTAGCGCCCCGTTTTCGCCACCTAAATTTGCTGAGCCAGGAGAAGAGCATGCTGCCAATAAGGAAGCATCAAAACCTGCCGGCGGTAATGCTGCGGAAGAAAATAAATTTAATGTAAATGATTCAAATAAGTCGTAACTGGATTTGCCGGTAACTGATAGCAACTACATGTAGCTGGTAAATGGCAACTATAGTAAAAATCCGGAACAACCGGAATCTCGATATTGTGGAAAGGCTATTTCAGGTAGGAATGCCTTTCCAGAATAGTTTTTAGCAATCCACTGGATGCATCTTCAATTAAGTCCAGCACTCTTTCAAAGCCCAGCGGTCCACCGTAGTAAGGATCCGGTACTTCCTTCACATCTGAGTGACTGGCATATTCCAGAAACAAACCCAATTTAGTATCGTACTCAGGATCACAAATCGATCGTAGTTTTTCCAGGTTGTCATAATCCATCGCCAGCACATAATCAAAACGTTCAAAATCCTCTGACACAGCTCGTCTTGCACGCAACTGGCTAATGTCGACGCCCCGGACTAATGCCGATTTCTGGGCTCGTGGATCTGGGGGTTCGCCAACATGATAAGCATGAGTGCCTGCGGAATCGATTCCGATTTTGTCCAGCAACCCGGCATCTTCCACCAGGCGGGAAAATACGCCTTCTGCGGTTGGAGAACGGCATATATTGCCCATGCACACGAACAACACATTAACCATCAACAACTCCTTGGGTCGGGATCGTTTAAATATTTTGTTTAGCATCGTTACAACTTATGAAATATCTAGCCCAGGATGGGATTGGTGTAAACTCGGATTAAACGTCTATGCAAATCATCGTGGTATTTCGTGTGCAGCAACAGATTAGCAACGCTCCATTAATTCTCTGACTTTCTGGTAATCATCTGCAGTATCGATACCGATCGACGCATCACGACTGGTGACTCCAACATGAATCTTGAATCCGTTGCTTAGCGCTCGTAATTGCTCAAGCGCTTCTGTTTTCTCCAATGTACTTTGCGGCAATTGCACGTATGTCTTTAAGAATCCAGCCCGATAAGCATAGATACCCATATGACAATAATAAGTGGTCTCAAGTTGCTTCAAATCCAGCATTTTTGGCATCTGCTGCAGCGATTCTGCAAACTGATCGCGATTCCACGGAATCGGCGCGCGGCTGAAATACAGGGCAAATCCATGATCATCAGCGACAACCTTGACTAAATGTGGATTTAGCAAGTCTTCCATTTCATCGATCACCGTACAGAGTGTGGCAATACTGGCATCGCTGTGATGCTCCAGGTTTTCGGCGACCTGGTTGATATTTTCCGGGGCAATAAGCGGCTCATCACCCTGTACATTGACAATGACGGTTTCGTCCAGCAGTTTATATTTCTCAACAACTTCAGCAATACGATCGGTACCGGAATGGTGCTCGGTAGATGTCAGTACAACCTCTGCCGAGAAATTATTCGCGGCAGTTACAATTTCCTGGCTGTCAGTAGCGATAATAACCTGCTCTGCACCACTTTCCATGGCCCGCTCGTATACATGCTGCAAGATGGGTTTACCGGCCAAATCGAGTAACAGCTTTCCCGGCAGGCGCGTAGACGCATAACGTGCTGGAATAACAACGGTGAAGGACACTAGCTAACTTCCTCTTCAGAGGCAAGCTTACGAGCTTCTTCTTCCAGCATAATAGGAATATCATCTTTAATTGGATATGCCAAACGATCTACCTTACAGATAAGTTCTGAGGCATCTTTTTGATAGACCAGAGGGCCCTTGCATATGGGGCAAACCAGAACGTCTAATAATTTTCTATCCATTGGTTTTCCTTATCAGGCTTGTCATTGTTTCGTAAAATCGATTTTCCAGGCAGGCGTCCACTCTCAGATACCATGCATCTTTCAATGAAAACTTCTGGCATTTTACCGCATCTTTCTCTGTCATCAGTATGGGTTTTTGGTCAGAAAAGCTTATATCCTTCAATTTGTATTGATGATGGTCCTGAAACGGATGCTTGTGGACATGGATACCCAGGTCATGAATCTGCCTGAAAAAACGTTCATTGTTACCAATACCTGAAACGGCATCGACATGCACACCTTCAAAAGCATTGAGTGGTTTTAATTCAGTGTCATTATTGACGCTATGAAAAGCATAGGCTTTTAACTGCATGGAAAATTCGTCCGCTTTTGCATCGCCATTCGTGACAAGCATATCCACGGTTCGCAACCTTGATGGTAATTCTCGCAGTGGACCTGCCGGCAGGCATAAACGATTCCCGAGCCGTCTCTCGCCATCGATAACCACTATTTCTATGTCCCGCTTCATAGCGTAGTGCTGAAGGCCGTCGTCAGACACAATGACATCGCATTGATGGTCTGCCAGTAGCGCATTAGCGGCTGCTACTCGATCTGGGCCAACACTCACCGGACAACGACAACGATTAGCGATAAGCACCGTTTCATCCCCCACCAGCGCAGGGTCCGACTCCGGGCTAACAGCCTGCGGCCATTGAGATGCACTTCCTCCGTATCCGCGACTGATTACACCCGGATTAAATCCATTGGCTTTCAGATATTGGGTAATAGCAATCACCAGGGGGGTTTTTCCCGTACCGCCAACGCTGATATTGCCCACAACGATGACAGGAACTGCCAGGCTGCTTGAATTAAGAATATTGAAATTGTAGAGAGTACGTCGCACCCATGAAACCACGCAGTACAGTATGCTCAGCGGTAATAACAACACCGTAACTATACCGGTCTTTTGGTACCAACTACGCTGTATAATCTGACTCAGCATCTATTCAATGAAAAGGTACTAGTCTTGTTTTTGATCATTCGCCACATCTCGGAACTGCATTCGATGTAATGCAGCGTAATGCCCATCGCTGGCAATGAGTCCACTGTGGTTGCCTTCCTCAACGATCTTGCCTTCATGCATTACAACGATGTTATCGGCTCCTTCGATCGTCGATAATCGATGGGCA
>NZ_CDLKIE010000449.1:0-2947 GCF_975902315.1 Kaarinaea lacus
ATGCTTTTCGTAAGGTGGGGTATAAGGAGTCTTTAATTTTTCTGTATGACTATCTTGTCCAAAAATACAAAGCTGATAACAGCACACCACGATCGCTGGAAGAGTGGGTGGTGCAACGATTTGGAAAAAGTCTCTACGAAGTGTTTTTTAAGGGTTATAGCGAAAAAGTCTGGGGCATGGACTGCACGAATATTGATGCCGACTGGATCGCGCAACGCATTCAAAATTTGAGTTTGGCGAAAGCCGTCAAGTCAGCAATCATAAAGCGCACCAAAAAACAGTTCGCAACGCTAACTGACAAGTTTCTTTATCCTGCAGAAGGAATTGGCAGTATTACAGATAATTTACGAAATGGAATAAATGCCAATAACCTGCAACTGGAAGCATCCGTTGAGCGTATTAGCCATGACAATAACAGAATTACGTCAATAGAATACCGGCATCAGGGACAACGATACCGCATAGCGCCGGAACAGGTGGTTTCGACCATCCCTTTGTCTGTGCTGGCGAAATGTCTTGATCCTGCACCACCGTCCCACGTTTTAACTGCTGCCAACAGTCTCCGAAGTCGAGACCTTGTGCTGGTTACATTAATGGTTAATCGGGATCAGGTAAGTAAGGATAGCTGGGTATATTTTCCGGATAAAAATATACCCTTTGGGCGAATTCATGAACCCAGAAACTGGAGCGAGCATATGGCGCCCAAAGGAAAAACAGCGGTGGTGACGGAGCACTTCTGTTTTCGGGGAGATGAAACCTGGAGTTTAGCGGATGAACAACTTGTTCAACGAACCGTGGATAGTATGGTCAAACTCGGGCTTATGAATAAAGGTGACTTGCTGGATGGGGTAGTCATGCGAATTGCGAATGCTTATCCCCTGTTTGAAACAGGCTATCGTGAACAGTGTGAAACAGTTTGTGATTACCTTTCCCAATTTGAAAATCTGAACCTGGCGGGTCGTACTGGTGCTTTCCGTTACTACAACATGGACCAGGCCATGTTAAGCGGCGTGGAGGCTGTGGAACAGCTTACCGGTGAGAAAATCGCGCTGGCCCGCTCTGGCCTGACAAAACAGAATGTGAAGGACCACGCGAAACTGTTTAATGGAGAAGAAAATGAAATGTGCCCTGATTATTCCGGCGTGGCGACCTGAAGAGTTATTTTCCAAGAAAACCGCGGCGTCACAGCTGAACTATTGGCAACCTTTAGGCACGCTATATGTTGCCGCCAGTTTAAAACAGGCGGGGCATGAGGTGCGGTTTTTTAATGGCGCGTTTTTGAAGCATGCTGATATTCTGCGGGAACTTGTTGAGTATCAACCCGGGTTTGTCGGCATATATTCGACGACTTTCGGCTGGGATAAAGCGCAGCATACCGCCAGGGATGTAAAAGCGAATGTGGATGGTGTATTTACCTGTGTTGGTGGTCCCTATCCCATTGCGATGCAGAAAGCGTGTTTACAGGACAACCTCTGTATAGATGCCGTGGTGACGGGAGAAGGTGAAGTCACTGTCCCTGAAATAGTAGATCATCTGCAACAGGGGCAATCTATGCATGACGTACCAGGCGTAGCATTTCGGGATGGCGATGACATTATCTGTAACGAACCTCGACCATTAATTGAAGATCTCGATATTGTTCCATTTCCGGCACGTGAGCTATTAAGTAATGCGGAAGAATATTTACCACCACCGGCGACCTATCGACGGAAACCTGTGGCGGTTATGCTGACCGCGAGAGGTTGTAACCGACGCTGTATTTTCTGTTCCCAGATTGATAAAAAACGAAAATCCGGGATCCGGGGTATTCGATTTCGCAGCGTGGACAACGTCATGGCGGAAATCGAACACTGCCTGGCTCAGGGTTATCGGGAAATCAAATTCATCGACGACACGCTGGCTGCAGATTATGATCGCGCCATGGAAATTACCCGTGAAATCAAACGACGTAAGCTGGATTTTACCTGGTTTGCCTCTGCCTGTGTTAATCAGGTGGATAAGCCATTGTTAAAAGCAATGAAAGAAGCGGGTTGCTGGGCGGTACTGTTTGGTGCAGAAAGCGGCGTGCAAAAAAATTTAAATACCTTGCGTAAAGGCACCAAGGTCGAACAGATCAGAAAGGCGGTAGCAGATGCGAAAGCTGTCGGCTTGAAAGTTACCACACCATTTATTATTGGTATTCCCGGTGAAACCTATGAAGAAGCACTGCAAACCATTGAGTTTGCCATGGAACTGAATCCAGATATTGCCAATTTTCATGCATTAACCGCATTTCCCGGTACCCATTTACACGACAACCTGGAGCAGTATGGCAGGGTATCAGATGACTTGACGAAATATACTTATCAAGGTGCATCATTTGTTCCATATACAATGACGCAACAACAAATCCACGAACTCAGGCAACTGGCCTTCAAGCGTTTTTACAGCCGCCCCAAATTCCTGATCAACAGGGCATTGCAAATCCGCAGCTGGAATGACTGTGTGGCTGCTTATAAAGGTGTAAAAAGTCTGTTCTGGATCTGGCGGGACAAGAAGCTATTTAGTGAAGACGAAAATAAATATATTGCTACACAACAATAGTTATTGCCACAGTTGTAGCCACAATAGTTATTACCACAATCATGAAAAAGATTAAGCAGCGCTGAGTTTTGCGTACTCTCTGAGAACGGCCGGGTAAAGCAGCGGGTTGAGCATGATATTGGTAATGAAATAGCATTCGTGGGTGCAGTGGCAACAGGCATTTTCTATTTTCTGAATAATAGTTTTTGCTGCCTGGGTTTGGAGCATGTCGCGCAGGTCGTAGTGATGGTCTCTGATATTGCCGAAACTTTCTGTCAGCGTTTCGCAAGGATAGACGTCACCGGTTTCAGTTAATACCAGGTTGGCTTTTCCCGCATAACAGGGGATGAGTCGACGTTGTTGGTCGTGGGTCTCGCGGATTAAG
>NZ_CDLKIE010000450.1:0-4333 GCF_975902315.1 Kaarinaea lacus
CTGAAATAGAACGAAAATTTTTAGTCATCAATGATAGTTGGCGGGAGCAGGTCGCCAGGCATAAGGTGATGAAGCAAGGTTATTTCGCTGGCGGTGGAAAAGCATCCATTAGAGTGCGAATTAGTGGGGAACAGGCTAATTTAAACATTAAGAGTGCAACACTTGGCGTCACGCGCAAGGAATATGAAATTGAGATTCCCCTTGAAGATGCGAAAGAAATGATAGAAAGTCTCTGTGAAAAACCGGTAATAGAAAAAACCCGTCATTACGTCATCCAGGATCAACATACATGGGAAGTGGATGTATTTTCCGGGGACAATGAGGGCCTGGTCGTTGCGGAAATCGAGTTATCGCACGCAGAAGAGGAATTTGAAAAACCAGCCTGGCTTGGTAAAGAAGTTTCGGACGATACTCGTTATTACAATGTTTGTCTGGTGAAGAATCCCTATAAAAACTGGCGCAACGAATAGGCCTGTCAGGCATGCAGCGTAATCAGCAAGTGTTCAGCAAACGTTTTGCCGGTTTGATTGTTGTTTGTGTTTGTTTATCGTTTCAGATGAGTTGCCGTTCCCCGCAGGAAGACCATGCTATTCGATTTGGTTTGGCAAGCGCACCTGTAACACTGGATCCCCGTTTTTCAACCGATGCAATTTCCTCACGCATTAATCGATTGATTTACCGGCAGCTCATTGATTTCGATGCTGCATCCAGACCCATACCATCATTAGCTACCTGGAAGAAACTGACACCACTCCAGTACCGCTTTCATTTGCAGCCTGAATATCGCACATTTCATGACGGTAGCCTGTTAACAGCGCATGATGTAAAAGCAACATTCGATTCGATTCTCGATGAAAAAGTGGCGGCACCGCACCGAGCCACACTGCATATGATTGCGAGTGTTAAGGTGGTTGATGATGACACGGTTGATTTCTATCTCAACAAAGCCGATCCATTGTTTCCCGGCTACCTGGAAATAGGGATACTTCCTGCAGCCTATATTAAACAGGGACATTCCTTTAATACTCAGCCTGTCGGGAGTGGGCCGTTCCGCTTTCTCTCCTGGCCGACCAGCGATCGATTAAGGTTGCAAAGACTGGCTGATCAACAGGTGTTTGAATTTTTGCACGTTAAAGAAGAAAACACGCGGGTACTTAAATTACTGCGTGGTGAATTAGATATGCTGCAAAATGATATAGATAGTGAGTTGATAAAGTACCTGGGTGAACAGGTTGAAGTCAAAGTGACCACGGGAAGGGGTAGCAATTTTTCTTATCTGGGTTTTAACCTGCAAGATCCGGAAGTGAGCAAGCTTTCTGTCCGTCAGGCAATAGCGTTTGCTATTGATCGAGAGGCGATTATCCAGTATTTATTTTCAGGTCGGGCACGCCTGGCGAGCGCTTTACTAACACCTGATCATTGGGCGGGCCATCCTGGGTTACCTACGTACGCCTATAATCCGGAGAAAGCCCGGCAATTATTAAAACAATCCGGTTACAACGCGGTAAAACCCTTAACAATTACCTATAAAACATCAAGTAATCCATTTCGGATTCGGCTGGCAACCATTATTCAAAGCCAGTTGGAAGCGGTGGGCATTGATGTCGATATCCGAACCTATGATTGGGGCACCTTCTATGGCGATATCAAGGCAGGTAATTTCCAGATGTATAGCCTGGCCTGGGTTGGTATTAATTTACCAGATATCTTTCGCTACGTATTCCATAGCCAATCGGTACCTCCCGCAGGTGCCAACCGAGGACGTTATGCAAGTCTCCAGATAGATACACTATTGGAGACAGCACAGAAGCAGCAGGATATATCAGCGCAAGCAGAAATTTACCGGGAGATTCAGCAAATTCTCTATCGAGAACTACCTTATGTGCCTTTGTGGTACGAGGACCATGTCTACGCAGCACGGCATAATATCAATGGTTACCGTATCCATCCCGATGGGAACTACGATGGCTTAATTGATGTCTATCTTACCGATTCCTGATCACAGCTGGTAAAAAAACAGCAAATAACCCAAGTTGAAACACAAATTATCGTCAGTGTTGCGAGTCAGCGCCCGCAATTGCGTAAAAACGGTAAGGTTACCAATGATGTCATGTTTCAGACGGCTACAAATGGACCGCGCGAACATGATGGTAGCGAATGCACACCAGGGAAAAGGCGTGTTATTCAGACAATATTGGTAATGGAAATCCAGTTTAGAGTGTGTTTTCAGCAGGAAGCCGACAGGAGAGGGGTTTTCTGAACAAATTACATAAAAACCAGACCTGATCGGCGCTGGATATTTGTCGAGAATCCTGTAGTTAAGTGGTCGGCAGGTTGACAATAACCGCCAGGGCAAGGTTGATAGCATGCAAAGATGAATCTATATTCATAGTAATGTTGATGAAGAAATTTGTGGTCAACCAAATTTGAATGACTGCGTTAAAACGGAGGATGATGATATTGTCCGTCTTTGCAATGAAGTTAACAGGATTGCTTCTGTACTCATTCTAGAAGCCCCGCTAACTGCAAATACGTAAATAGTTTTTAGCTTATGTAAGTGGTGTAACTTGTAAGAAACATCTGACATGCAACAATATTTAAAACAGGGTATATTATAGACAGGTGAGAAAAGAAATATCCCACTAAAAAGAAAATGCAGACAAGCAAAACAAAACATGGCTAACTAAATTTAGCTAATAAACTATAAGTAAAAAAATAAAAGTCTGCTGATAAAAAATTGAGACACACAACTTCAAACAAAATTAGTTACTAGGGTTTTGCAACGTTAAGTTGCCAAGATTAAATTTAACGTCTACTTTGTTAGTTAACGTATTAACTGATTAGCATCGAGTGTTAGCTGTCCAGTAGCTTCTCAATGGTAATGACGTTTTGCGTTGAGGCGTTGAATGGGCTTGTAGTAATTAGATGTAGTAGTTAGATGTAGTTATTAGATGTAGTTATTAGATGTAGTAATGCGGGTAATAATAATAAGGCTGTACGGTTGTAATTCTTTGGGTATAACTTTAACTAACAAGAGAGAGGCAAAGACATTGGCTAAGTACGAAAACATCACTGAACCTGATGGAATGGGTTTCCAGGTTAGAGTTGTTCGTAAGGGTAAGGAACGTAGCCGCTATTTTTCTCACAAACGTTATGGTGGGAAAAGAAAATCGCTCAAGGCGGCAATCGACTGGCGGGATGAAATTCGGGCGAAATATCCCGAAAAAGCCAAACGACCCGTGCAAAGTAATACTGGCATTCGAGGTATTTCCCGTACGGTGAAGTTTGATAAACGCCGAGGTATTACTTATTTAAGTTACAGCGTGCATTTTAAAAACTCGGATGGCAGCCCCAATAATAAAACATTCTTTGTGGGCGATATTGATGTTGTAACCGATAAAGACGAGCAAAAAGCATTGCGGGCTGCGAAAAAATTCAGACGGGAATTTGAACGCACTGAAGTCGCGCATATGCATTAAGTCGCTGAAGAATTAAGTTAATACTTCTATCCATTGCGTCGCGACAAGGTTTTATTAAACAAGCTACTGAGTTTGTTTGGAGGGCCTTGTCGCATCGAAAAATGTTTCACATCAATTCACATCAAAATGATGCCTGTTCAATTTCCAGGTAAACATGGCTGATGACGCGACCAATTTCTTCGAAGTTATTCCAGTTCCGACATTTCTTTACATCGCTAACCACCTGCTATTTCATTTCATAATCACTTTATCCATTTTCAAAATTGTTTTTTACAGAACCAAAGAGCGTTTCAATAAAGGCCAGGGAAGACTCCAGATTGTGGGAGGGTTGCCTGGTGGGCGTTAGCCGGCAAAGGCAAGCTAAAGGCAATCATACATTGTGTAAAGCTTTTGGTGAATTTAACGGTTTTAGCCCGGTTGTTGCTAATATGGATTAATACGTGTATTGCACGATATGAGCTGACGAGATTATTCAGGATTACTCGCAGTGTTTGCTTTATGTTTGTTGTTAGCGTTATTCGTGATTCCTGAACCAGGCAATGAATAAAATAAAGCATACCAGCAAAATTAACAGCCGTAATGGAATCGCTTAATTTCATTGACAGGCATGGTTTATCGATTTGTGTGCAGGTAGTGTAGAATAGGCTGTTTTGGTTAATCTCAGGGTAGTAAATAGATGCGCATTGCAATGGGTATCGAGTACGACGGTACCAACTATGTTGGATGGCAGCTGCAGGAGAATGGTCCAAGTGTTCAGGGTGCAGTGGAAGCGGCGCTGGCACAAGTGGCTAATCATTCGCTGCGAATTGTCTGTGCGGGACGCACTGATACCGGGGTACATGCCCTGGGCCAAG
>NZ_CDLKIE010000451.1:0-5076 GCF_975902315.1 Kaarinaea lacus
TCTAATCCTTGGTTTGCGTGGCGCTAATGCACAACAGGTAGTCATTAATGTAGAGAATAAACTGACGGAATTGCAGCCTTCTTTACCAAAGGGTGTACGAATTGAAGTGTTTTACAATCGCAGCCAGTTGGTGGATAGAGCAGTAAACACCGTGACCAATGCGTTAACCCAGGCAATCGTTCTGGTGGTGATATTGCTGGTAGTGTTATTAGGGAATTTACGGGCCGCGCTCACTGTCGCGCTGATTTTACCGCTTGCGGCGTTAAGTACTTTTATTCTCATGCGCTGGTTTGATTTATCCGCAAACTTAATGAGCCTGGGCGGATTAGCGATCGCTATTGGTATGCTGGTGGATGGCGCAGTGGTGGTGGTTGAAAATGTTGTTTCTAACCTGGAGAAAACTACCGATAGCCGCATGCCAAAGTTGCATATCATTAACAGGGCGGCTAAAGAGGTCGCAGTGCCAGTGGTATCAGGCGTACTGATTATCATCATTGTATTTTTACCTTTGCTGACATTGCAGGGACTGGAAGGAAAGCTTTTTGCACCCGTGGCACTGACTATTATTTTTGCGCTTGCGAGCTCTATTGTGCTTTCTCTCACTGTTATACCGGTATTTGCTTCAATATTGGTAAAAACTGCAACACTAAAGGAACCCTGGCTGGTAAAGCTTTTACATAAAGGGTATCAGCCAGTACTGGAATGGAGTTTAAAGCACAGACACATCGTAACGGTTAGTGCCCTGGTGACACTAGTAATTAGCTTTGGCATATTTTTATTAGTGGGAAAAACTTTTATGCCTACTTTAGATGAAGGCAATATTATTGTGCAACTGGAGAAACTACCATCCATTAACCTGGAAGAGTCCATAGCGATAGATGCCCGAGTACAACAGGCCATATTAAACGAGGTTGATGAAGTGACGCGTATTGTGGCTCGTACCGGTTCCGATGAGATAGGGCTGGATCCCATGGGCCTGAACCAGACGGATATGTTTTTAGTGCTTAAGCCACCTGGGCAATGGTCTGTATCTGATAAAGATGCACTGGTTGATAAGCTCAGACTGGTGCTGGATGGATTCCCGGGTGTTGCATACGCGTTTACTCAGCCTATAGAAATGCGTGTTTCGGAAATGTTGACCGGCGTTCGTGGTGATGTGGCGATCAAGTTGTTTGGTCCCGATTTATCTCAACTTAACAAAAAAGCAACTGAAATTGCCGCTGTTGTCGAAGCTATTGATGGAAGCGAAGATGTTTATTTTACGCAAAACGAAGGAGTGCAGTATTTAAAAGTTAGTATTAACCGGGTGGCGGCCGGACGGTATGGTTTTTCCATTGATGAGCTGGAGGATGAATTACGCATTCACGTGGAAGGTAAACAGGTTGGTACAGTATACACTGGTGTAAGACGAACCCCATTAATAGTACGTGGTGCACCTGAACTGCGCCGAGCTCCCGATGATTTCGTTAACCTTTATCTTACTATGGCGGATGGTAAACTGCTGCCACTCACGACCGTGGCGCAAATAAACCGGATTGAAGGACCTGTGCAGGTAGGTAGAGAACAAGGTGCAAGGTTTTCAGTAGTCATTGCCAATGTTCGCGATCGTGACCTGGTGGGATTTGTGGAAGAAGCAAAACAAAAAGTGCAGCAGCAAGTGCAATTACCACAGGGATATTACGTGCAATGGGGCGGGCAATTTGAAAACCAGCAACGAGCTGCGCAGCGGTTGACTATTGTGATACCTATCGCACTAGGGCTAATTTTCCTGCTGCTGTTCACAACATTTCGTTCTGTTCCCCAGGCGCTGTTAATACTAACTAATATTCCCTTTGCGCTCATTGGCGGTGTTCTGGCCTTGTGGATTTCCGGACAGTATTTGTCAGTGCCAGCATCAGTAGGTTTTATTGCATTACTCGGTATTGCAGTATTGAACGGTGTGGTGATGATCAGTTATTTTAACCAGCTTGCTTCAATGGGTATGCCACTGCAGAAAATCCTGAAAGAAGGGGCGCAAAGGAGGCTGCGACCGGTAATGATGACTGCTTTTACGACGGCGTTCGGTTTGTTCCCATTATTGTATGCGTCCGGACCAGGCTCGGAAATCCAGAAACCATTGGCTATTGTTGTTATTGGCGGCCTGGTCACCTCTACGTTGTTGACTCTTATATTATTGCCGATTTTATATGAGAAGTACGGATTTAAGACACTGCGGAGGCCTTCATGAACCAGTGTGTATTAGTATTAATTGCACCAATATCCGTTGAACAGGCGTTAGTTGACTGGCTGCTCAATTACCGGCGGGATATTATTTTCAGTACGCAACATATTCAATGCTACGGCATGCCGCAGGATGAACTGGAATTATCCCAGCAAGTAGTAGGACATCTTCCGAAAACAAAATTCCACATACAGCTGACTCATGAAGATGCTAAATCGATTCAGCAAGAGTTACAAAATAATTTCCACAACACGGCCATACGTTACTGGATAATGCCGACATTGGAGACGGGTTATATTGGTGATCCTCAACATGATCTTTGCAATCCTGATCAATAAAAAATGAACATGGAGGCTACCTGGCCTGCAAATAACCGCTATTGTCAAGAAGCTGTCTATTAATCACAAAGTTTATCATTACTACCAGGTTATCATAATCCCATACTGACAAGGGGATGCCGTGCGCTATTCAAGCGCCATATTTAAGAAAGGGCAGGGGAAAGGTTTGCCGCTACCCGTATTAGTATTCGAATTTGTTGCTTGAAACAACAATCCTGTTCAGTTTACTGATCATCCAGGCATTTTTCAGATTCCAGCCAAAGTACATTGATAATGCCAAAGGACACCGCCAGCAATACACCTAATATCCACGAAAAATACCACATCATTGATCTCCTGAATCAGTACATAGAATGTTGATTGTCTTCAACCTGTTGTTCTGTGACTTTGCCTCGCATTACACGATAAACCCAGGTGGTATACGCCAGAACAATCGGCAGGAAAATCAATACCGCCCAGAACATTAAAGTTAAAGTCAGATGACTGGATGTTGCATCCCATATCGTTAAGCTACTGCCGAAATCAGATGAAGAAGGCATAATAAATGGGAACATGGAGAAACCAGCCGTCAGGATAATGCCTGCCAGGCCCAGGCTGCTCAATACAAACGCCCAACCCGCTTTACCGATGCGGGATAAAAAGATTGCCGCTCCAATACCAAGATATGCTATTAACGGGGCAATAATAGTCCATGGATAGATACCGTAGTTGTTCAGCCATGCGGAAGGTTGCTGTTCTACTACTTTCCCCAGAATGTTCGGTGTTGCTCCCGCTGGAGGCATATCGGTGATAACATAACCTGTGATACCTGTGGCAATCCAGACTCCGGCCAATGAAAAAGTTACCAAAGCTATAATGCCAAATAACATCGCTGCTTTTTGTGCGCGTTGTTGAATTTCTGCTTCAGTTTTCAATTGCAGATAGATGGCGCCATGCATGACCAGCATGGAGAGGCTTACCAAACCTGTCAATAAGGCAAATGGATTAAGCAGTGCAAAGAAGGATCCGGTGTAGGTAGGGCGCAATGTATCATCATAATGAAAGGGAACGCCTAACAGTAAATTTCCGAAAGCAACGCCAAATACCAAAGCCGGTACGGTGCCGCCTGCAAACAATCCCCAGTCCCAGGCAGTACGCCAACGAGGGTCTTCAACTTTACTGCGGTAGTCAAATCCGACTGGCCGAAAAAATAATGCAAACAAGACCAGCAATAACGCGATATAAAATCCGGAAAAAGCTGCGGCATAGACTACCGGCCAGGCGGCAAACACTGCGCCACCCGCGGTAATAAACCAGACCTGGTTACCATCCCAGGTTGGTCCGATGGAATTAATGATGACGCGGCGTTGTTTGTCGGTTTTGCCAATAAACGGTAATAATGTACCCACACCAAGATCGAAACCATCTGTGATGGCAAAACCAATCAGCAGTACCCCTACGAAGATCCACCAGATAATTTTTAGCGTTTCATAATCGAATATCATGTTAGTGACTCCTTAATCCAGTTTTTGCAGGGGTTGTGGAGCAGGTTCACTGCCACCAGTAGCAACAGTGCGTTCCAGGTCGTAGCGACCCGTATGCAAACTACTCGGGCCAAGGCGGCTGTATTTGAACATTAAATACAGCTCGGCGATCAGTAGCAGTGTGTAGAAACCAATGAAGCCTGACAGGCTGAAAATCAGGTCCCCGGTTCCCAAACTGGATGTTGCTAATGAGGTAGGAAGTATTTCACCGATGGCCCATGGTTGACGGCCATATTCTGCGACAAACCAACCCGCTTCTGCGGCTAACCAGGGCAATGGAATGCTATACAGTGCCAGTTTCAACAACCAGCGTTTCTGATCAGCAATTCGTTTCGCACAGTAATAAAAGGATGCGGCAAAGATGAATAACATGAGAAAACCGGCGCCAACCATCAGTCGAAATACCCAGAACATGGGCGCCACTTTTGGTATCGCGTTCTGTGCCGCAAGTTTAATCTGTTCTTCACTGGCATCGACGACATTTTCGGTATAGCGTTTCAGCAACAGGCCATAACCTAAATCGTCTTTGTGGTTTTCAAAGGACTGTTTGGATGCATCGGATAAATCTCCGCTACGCAGTTTTTGTAAATATTCGTAAGCGATCATGCCTGACCGGATACGAATTTCATTTTGTGCAATTAAATCCTTTAGTCCTATGACCGGCTCATCAACAGAGCGAGTTGCAATGAGACCCATCACCCAGGGTATTTTCACTGCATAGTCTGTGCGTTGCGCTTCCTGGTCGGGCAGGCCAAAAATAGTAAATGCCGCTGGTGGTTCATGAGTTTCCCATTCAGCTTCAATAGCTGCCAGTTTAACGCGCTGAACTGCTCCTAACTCGTAACCACTTTCGTCACCCAGAACGATAACGGATAAAATCGACGCCAATCCAAAGCCCGATGCCACCGCAAATGAGCGGCGTGCAAAAAGTATATCCCGGCCTTTGAGTAAATAGTACGAACTGATGCCTAAGACAAACATAGAGCCGGTGACA
>NZ_CDLKIE010000452.1:0-2693 GCF_975902315.1 Kaarinaea lacus
CACCTGCAACATCACTTTCCGCATCTATATTTATTTCCAGCGACGTTTCTTCGTTACTCAACGCCTGGCTAACTGCATACACATTACCGTCGTGATCATGGATGGTAATCGTCGCAGCAACTGAAGCACCCGTTTGCGCAAGCACGCGGACCCTGGTATTTGTTACCGAACCGACCAGCGTATAATTACCTGACTCATCAGTTACAGTAGTATCGATGACCCTATTACCAGCATCTACCAAATCCACGATGGCGAACCGCACTGGCTTGAACTGGGTATTACCATTGAATCCGTACGCCCCGTATTCCTTGTCTTCAAAGCGAATGACACCAGTAATCTGTAACACCTGCACGGCACCACTCGCCCCTCCCACACTTTCAGATGAGCCACCTGACCCACCCGAGCATGCAGCCAGCATTAGAGTAGCTATCATTAATGCATAACGTGTAACATTACTTACCAGGCTAGTGTTGCAGACCATAACCCACCTACTTCAGGGAATATTCCACAACCGAGCGTCCTTCACGTGATACCTTTCTTCCTTGATTGGATTTACTGATTCCAGCCGGCTGAGCCATCGCCTGGCGGTAAACAGTACTTGCCGCTAACTGTGCACCATTCACTGCCTGAATACTGGCGCTCGCGCTAACAACCGGTACTGTGTGGGGTGGGAATTTCAGACTAAAGCGGATTTCCTTGATTTCACCTTGATAAATCGACCCTGACCACTGGAGTTCACCCGACATCACTTCCGACGCTGGCGGGAGTTCCACTGTAATGTGCAGGTTATCGCTAGGAAGACTTGACGACACCCGAACCACAAAAGATACAACACTGCCTGGGGAAACAGTGGATTCCGGGTGTATGGATATCTGAACCGGGGTCGTTGGTTTTACGGCAATTGTTTCGGCCCACGCCACCTGAGCCACGCACCACAAACTGATTACTATTGTTGTTATTACTTTCCACCACATTACCGCAATATCCCGTTCAGTATTGATGAAACTCTTGCTGCGTAGGGCTTTAAAATCCAGGCTCTGGAAATCAGAGCGGCCCTAACACACGCAACGTAAAATCAATTCCTGTATCGGCGGAAAGTGTGACGGCTTTAGAATAAGCAATTTGAACTGGTTCACAGTTTTAAATTGGTATCCATTAAAATCAGATAGTTACACGTTAAAGCTTGTGTTGGATTATGAAGCCTACTATGGTTAGAGTTTTTGTATACATCAGTGGTAAAACTGCGCTTTTTACAATGAAAACAATCACAGGCTTTATGATCACCCTGGCAATCGTAATTTGCCAAAACAACAGTTTCGCCGCATTCGGATATGATCCCACTCTCACCTGGAAAACATTGCGCACAGAACATTTTCTCATCCATTATCACGACGATGAGGAACAGCTGGCCCAAAATGTAGCGCAGATCAGTGAAAGAGCCCACCAGCGGATTAGCAAATTTTTTAACTGGCAACCGGAAGAACCAACCCAAATTGTGCTTGTTGACCGAATGGATTTCAGTAATGCATTCGCTTACCCCATGCCGCACAACACCATGCAAATCATAGTAACGCCACCCGATGACTATGACACCATTAGTGACTACCACAACTGGCTGGACCTGGTCATAAACCATGAGTACGTGCACATTATCCATGTCGATAAAGTGGCCGGATTAGCACAAGGCGGTCGTAATATTTTTGGGAGACATACCCTGTTCTTCCCCAATGCCTTGCAACCTACCTGGGTTCTGGAAGGTATAGCCACTTATCATGAGACTCAGCTTGCCCCTGGCATTGGTCGTGGACAAAACAGCGCGTTCCGTAGTTTTATGCGACTGGAAGTGGCATCCGGTATTAAACCACTCTCTCAGGTTAACCAGCCCATTGTGAGCTGGCCCGCAGGTAATACCCGCTACTTATATGGCGTCTACTTTTTTAACTTTCTAATGGAGACTTATGGCGAATCTCAGGTCAAGGACTGGATACAGAATTACAGCAACAATTTAATACCCTATTTAATGAACACGACTTCAAAAAAAGTATTTGAAAAAAATGTAGCTGCCATGTGGGCGGAATTCGAAAACTACCTGAGCAAACAATTTATTCCTGAAATTGAATCAATCAAACAAAGCGGACCAGCAACCGGCAAGCAACTGACCCAGTATGGTTACACCACCGGTCCACCTCGAAGCTTACCAAATGGAGACATATTATTTGTCAAACAGGACTGGCTCAGCGAACCCGAACTTATGCTATTGCCCTTTGGCGAGAGCGTGGCGAAGCAAATCGCAGAAGTTCACGGCAGCCGAATTGATGTGCATCCCGACGCCGGCGTGTTAGTGGCTCAGATAGACCTTGTAGATAGCGTGAATTACTTTGCTGACCTGCACCATATTGACATAAAAACTGGCAAACGTACGCAATTAACCCACGGTAAACGCTATAAGCATGCCGCCTGGAGCCCGGATGGCAAAAACATTATTGCTGTACAGACCATATTAGGAAATAGCGCACTGCATTTATTAACGGCAAAGGGCGAATTTGTCAAAACCTTGTGGCAAAGCAGGAATAAGGAAATTGTGTCAGAGCTGGACTGGTCACCCGATGCAACAAGTATTGTTGCTTCTGTGTGGCGCGCGCCACACAGAAGCAACAATACTTGTTGCATCGGGTGACCAGTCCAGCTCTGAC
>NZ_CDLKIE010000453.1:0-4326 GCF_975902315.1 Kaarinaea lacus
CGTAAACGACAGGGGCCACTGAAACAGCCAGAATAACCAGCTTTTAGCCAGTGCATCTTGTGCTACATCGTGGTAGTCACTGAAAGCTGATATTGCAATCAGTGCCTTGATCTGCTTTTTGTGCTTACTGTGGGCCACGCTATAAATTGACATGCTGGCTCCGAGACTTTGGCCTATAACAATAACTTCATCAACTGCTTCAAGCCCAGCAACGTGGCCGATCATTAGCTCGTTATCTTTTATTATCAAGTCGAGGTCCGGTTCACCTTCAGACTGACCATAGCCTCGATAATCGAACAGGTAAATGTTATAGCCAAATTTGGTTAACCAATAGACATTTGTGAAATGTGTACTGATATTTTCCGCGTTCCCGTGAAAATACAGCAGGGTGCCGACAGGCTTTATCTCGGAAAAAAGCTTCCAGCCGTGCAGTCGGATGCCATCTTCCGTAGAAATGTATAAATCTTCGTAATGTATACCGATACGGTCGGGCGTAATTAAATGTGACTCCATTGGATGAAATAACAGACCTGTACACCCTGATAGCTGTAATAGCAAAGCGAATATTAAAATGCGCATACGGTTAATAGATATTAAGTCGGTTTAGTTTGCTGGTGACAATTTGTATCTTTCTGCGATTATTCAAAGTTACTTGCGGCTAAAATCTGGGGAAAAGCGATTTTTCATTAGCGTGAACTTATATCATTAAAAACACTTGATACTCCTATGTTTCTTTCCTAATATCCTTGTTTGTAATAAAAACCATAGTCTAAAAGAAAATTAGGAGATATTCATGAAAAGATTACTTTCAGGTCTGGTTCTTCTATCTGCCTCATCGGTTGCGATGGCCGGTGCAGCTGGTGGTGATGGTGGTTGTGGTTGGGGTAATGCATTGTTTAAAGGATCAAGCGGAACGGCTTCTCATGTGGTAGCGGGTATAACCAACGCAATATTTGGTAACAATACTTTTGGTATGACAACCGGCACCAATGGCTGCGACACTACAGGCACACTGGGTTATGGTGGTAAAAGCGCTGTCAGTTCTATCATGGATGAGTTTTCAGAAGATGTGGCGCGCGGTGAAGGCGATGCATTAGATACAGTTGCTGTGCTTTATGGTGTTGAGAAGACGGATCGTGACACTTTTGCAAAAGTTATGCATGAAAATTTTGCAGTGCTTTTCCCAAGTGAAGATGTGACCGCTGATGAAATGATTGCATCTATTGAAAATGTAATGAAAGCAGATCCAACACTTGCGAAATACATCAAGTCATAATTGATTTTGTAATTTAATTACTTTTGACAGGCCCTGCATTGATTCATGTGGGGCCTTTTTTTATATATGATGTATTTCTTTCAAGATAACAACATACCAACAATTATATAAAAATATTTATCAATTCATTTTGATTTACACGTAATGAATTCAGTGTACATAATGTCATTCAATGGCGTGCTACGTTATTTGTTTCCGCTTTTTCTCGTCGTCATAACTTCTGTTGCAACGGCCGACGAGCCTGACTATGTTGTCGATTTGCAGAAGAAGGCCCGGGAATTACATCTCTGGCAGAATAAGGAATGGCTTAATTTGCTGCACTATGCCGGCAGTGGTGATTTACAACACAACTACAAAAGTGAGGTGAGGGATGCTCGTTTCTTCATTGCGCCCGATGGTAAAACAAATCCTGAATCAGAGCTGCTCGCAACGATTGCTGCATTCTATGAAACGGATGTTACAGATAATGAAAATGCTCAATGTAAGTTCATTGCAAGACTAAACTGGTTAAAACTGAACATTCCTATAGATGGTAAAACTTTACCTGTCGTTCAGTGTGACAAATATCTCGAGTGGCGCAAGCATGTGCGTTCTGATGTAGTAACACTGGTTTTTCCGGCTTATCACTTGAACAGTCCTTCTTCGATGTTCGGACATACGCTCCTGCGACTTGATGCGGCTCAGGATGAAGGCAATTCCCGATGGTTATCAACTGCAGTTAATTTTGGTGCCCATGTCACAGAAGATGACAATTCTATTCTTTATGCCTACAAAGGCCTGGCGGGTGGGTATTCCGGAGTATTCGTCACCGATCACTACTATAAAAAGATTCAGGAGTATAATCGCATTGAACACCGCGACATATGGGAGTATCGGTTAAATTTAACAAAGGATGAGGCGGGGCGAATTGTGACTCACCTTTGGGAGTTGCAGGGCATCAATTTTGATTACTATTACTTCGATGAGAACTGTTCTTATCGCTTGCTGGAACTTCTTGAAATCGCCCGCCCCGGTGTTGAACTAACCAGGGAATTTAAAATCACGGCTATTCCTGTAGATACAGTGCGTGCTATAGAAAAGGCCAATATGATTGAATCTACCAGCTATCGGCCGTCTCAATCCACTGTTATGAGGCATTTGCTCGATCAGGTATCCAAACAGGATCAGGACCTGATAATTAAATTATCTGAAGATATATCCGTGTCGAAGCAGGAATCTTTCACGCAACTACCCGAGTCCAGGCAAAAGCATATTGTCGATATTGCTTACCAGTATTTGCGCTATCAGCAAACAAACAAAGAGCGTGATCCTGTTTTAGCAAAGCGTAGTCATCAATTACTGCTGCTTCTTAGTTCGTATCCAAAAGATGTGGCTATCAAGCCAGATATCGATACACCCGTTGCCCCCGAAAAAGGACATGGCAGCAAACGAGTTAGCCTGGGATTTGGCAAACGACTTGATATCAATTATGCAGAGCTTGGTTTTAAAATGTCCTTCCATGATCTGGAAGATAATGAGAATGGCTTTTTGCGTGGTGCCCAAATTAATATCATAAACATGCAAATCCGTGCTGAAGAAAATGAAGGTATTAGCCTGTACAGGTTCGACCTGGTGGATATTTTCTCATTAACGCCCAGAACAAGGTTTTTCAAACCCTTGGCGTGGAAGGTATATACAGGACTGGAAAGGCAATATACCAATGGCGTTGATCAATTAACCTTTCATTTGACGGGTGGTGCTGGTGGTAGCTGGCAAATTTTAAGTAACAACCAGTTTTACGCTTTGGCAATTGGGCGTCTTGAAGCTAATAAACAACTTGAAAATGCGTTAGAACCAGCGATTGGTTTTACCACCGGATTGTTGACGCACTTTGGATTCACTACAGCACATATTGATTTCAGCGGCGAGAGGTTCATCGACGAGGTGTATCGGCTCCGTGCAAGCTATGTACAGAATTTTGTCATCAACACCAACCACTCCATTAAGTTGTCTGCAAAATATGAGTGGCAGGAAACGGATGAGTTTTCAGATGTGCAGTTGAGTTATCAGTACTATTTTTAAATGGCGGAGAGGGGTGAGCCGAGCGTTTTACGCAAAGCATCGCTTTGCGCGAGGCGAACGCCCAAAATCTGCGATTTTGGGCTGGACGGTCACCGACCGAAATGCCATTTTGAAAAAAGATCTTAATGATCCTTTTTTAAAATGGCGGAGAGGGAGGGATTCGAACCCTCGATACGCTATAAACGTATACACACTTTCCAGGCGTGCTCCTTCAACCACTCGGACACCTCTCCAAATTCTCTATTCACAACCGGGAGATAGCGACAATACCGCCGAGCCCGATTGAAGACGCGCAAGGTTAAACCAGATTTTCCATTGGTGCAATCGATTAGCCGGTCTGCTACTATATTTGCTTCGTAAAAAACTACGAACAATACACAATAAATATAAAATTATCAAAGGGTTGCAGTTTATCCCATGAGTTTATTGTCCGCAAAATCCGCTGAGATACTTGAGCAGCTGAATCAGCATCATATATACCAGGATCCGGTAAAACGGGTTAACTGGTTGCGTCTCAGTCTGGATGATTACTGGTTGCCGGAAGAAGCGCTATCGCTTTATGGCGTTTCTGAATTTATGGTTTTACCGCCAGAGCAGCGCAGGGCCGTTTCCCATTTTGAATATTTGCACCTGCTGGAAGCCAATGTCTGGTTGGAAGGTTTGTTTATGGAGCGTCTGGCGCAATCGGCGTCCTATGCGCGAAAAAATATCGCTCTATTGAAGTATCACTTAAACGAGTTGCGGGAAGGGGCGGGTCATAGCCTGGTATTTGCGGAAATTATTCAACGCAGCGGATTGCCGCGTGTGGCGACACGATTCCATGAGTTGTATTGGGTAAACTGGTTTACTCGCCGCACATCGGTTGATTCCGTTGCCTTCTGGCTAGCGGTTATGCTGGGGCAGGAGATCCCTGATCGAGTCAACAGGGTTATTCGGCAGCATAAAAATATTATTTGTCCGGCCATTTTCGATGTGGCAACTTTCCATAC
>NZ_CDLKIE010000454.1:0-6207 GCF_975902315.1 Kaarinaea lacus
CGACAGGACATAGTTCCAGTGAGTATAAAATACAACGGCGCCGGTGTATGTGAGCATGTTCATGCCCAGGTTCGTTTTTGTACCGAAACCAATACGTAAGAAGTATATAAAACTATGACAAGTATGCCGTTCTTAATCTTAAGATAATATATAAAAAGCTTTCAAAATGCTTCGTAAGGCATTGAAAATTCATGATTCTGGATTATTATTATTTTTATAGTGTCATCAGGTAAACGAACAAGTTTCGTACGCGTTGTAAAATAACGTACTTATAGAGAATTGTAGGGGATTTCCAGGGGGGAAGTGTTGTTTAGTCCTTTAGGACGCTGGCCAATAGTAAGTTCAATATTCCGCACGTTGAGTCGCGAGACATATTAATCCTCGATAAATGTTCTTTGGCCGAAGAGCAACATGTACAGATACGATTCGCACAGTAGCCAGGGCGCCTCTTTCATTGTGGATTGCCGAAGAGGTGCCTGGCATTAATTACAATACAGAGGTTACCGTTTCAATGTCAGCTACTCAGGTTCGTTGGCTCACCAATCATTTTGCGCAAGGTAAAATTTCCAAAGAAGAGTTTGCTTCACTGTATTCGAGAATTGCAAATTCAGAACAACAAGCGCAGTCAGGCAATGCAAATCCACAGCGTAAAGTACTCAGGCTGCATCCAGTAACACGCAGGGTGTTAGTTCAAATCAGGGTTTTCAAAGTTGTGGCTAAAATTTCCACGTATCTGTTGATGCTGGCAGTGATGAGCTTAGTTTACATAGCGTTTGATTACTATAAAACCAGCGGAACCCTGGCTACCTTTAATGTTTCAGTTGTGGAACGCTATTTTGCGCAGGTAACCCAACAAAGCCTTCCAACTGATATAAAGGAAGCGGCCGAGTTCCTGGCGAATGAGTCTAACTGGACTGAGCGGCATATCTACCAGTTTTTAGAGCAATGGCAAGGTCTGGCGGATTCCAGACAAAGGGAAATTCAAGGGCAGGACTGGTTTCGTTCATTCAATTTAGCGCTATCATTACAGATTGCCGATCAACGTGCTTTGATCAAGCAAGGTAATAAAAAAGCGTTACAACGAAAGCTGTTGCTCGTCAAATTGGCGGAAAATATTGACAAAAAGAAGGCGTAATTTCCACGGCGATTTTCGTCCCCCGATATTGTAAAAATTCATCATCCCACCTGTTTTAGTGTCTACTAATCCAATTCAGCCGGGGCTGAGTTGTTTATATCTATTTCTTTGACTAATATTTAGTTGTAATTGAATATAATTCTGGCTGATACATCCTATAAACACCTGCGAAGATAACGTAAACCAAAATGGCGTATATATTGATTTTAGGAACTGGTGAAAAATGCGCTCTGAACGAGAGTCAGATTGGCATTGGCCGGTCGCCCGACAATGAAATTGTGCTGGCTGACGACTCGGTCAGTATTTATCATGCGCATATTATTACTGAACCATTAAAAAACGATCCCGATAAGGAAGTACATATTATTGAAGATCTGGGTAGTACAAACAAAACCCTGATCAATAACAAAGTAGTGCAACGATATGTTCTGAAGAATGGAGATGTTATAAGGGTAGGGAACTCACGCCTTAAATTTTCTACAGAAAAATATGTGCCGCCACCGCCTGATTTTAAGAAAACTCAAAAAGTTAAGAAAGTTGAAGTGTCGGATTTTTTATATACCAGAAAAACATGACTTGCTGTCACATGCATATATGCTGAAGCCAGGTTAAAGATTTGAACTTGCAATACAATAAGAAGAGATTTTAAGCGGCATCATCGCTATAGTATAATTTTTCAGGTTGTGGAGGGCTTAAAAGCAAACTTTATCAACCAGGCAAGTATATTATTCACAGACAGTAACAGGCCAACAAACAACAACGTGCTCTGGTCTGCGCCAATCCATACTAATCCTGCAACAACTAACAGCATTGCCAGAAGTTTATAAAACATAAACTCACCTTCCATCGTTCCAGTTTCAAGGCTATATGCTTAGACTTCTGTTATTCGTTTAGTGTTGTCATCTTACGCCAATAGTCAGTCAATGACCGCCAGTAGCTATGGTGTCACGCGTAGTGATAACATTACTGTAGCTCGCCTGGGCAGTTCCCCGAAAGGAAACTTATAACAACTTAACGGCGATAACAATGTGCGGATCTTCGCTAGAAAGTGATTTGGTGAAGCCGAGGTGTTCAACAAGTTTTAGCATTTCCCTGTTGTCTGCCAGTATTTCTCCTTCCATGGTTTTGAAACCACGGTTTTTCGCGGTTGCCATGAGGATTGTCATTAAACGAGAACCGATACCTTTGTGCTGCCATTCATCATCTACTACCAGGGCAAACTCACAGCTCTCTCCATCCGGGTTGGTGGTATACCGGGCGACACCCACTTCCAGTTCTTTACTTTCATGGTCGAGCACTGCAATAAATGCCATTTCCCGGTCATAGTCTATCTGGGTAAAGCGAATCAACATTTGCGGCGTTAATTCTCGTAAGGCTTGCATGAAGCGAAAATACTTCGCTTTCGGAGATAGGTCTCGTATAAATGCATCTTCTATTTCCGCATCTTCCGGTCGAATAGGGCGGATGGTAATTTCGGTGCCATCGGCTGTATGCCAGCTGGATTGTAAATGCGTTGGATAGGGGTGGATAGCCATATGATCATAGGGTTTGACCTGGGTGTAATGTTTATCAACCACGATACGTGCATCAAGCGAAACGACACCTTTTTCATCTGCCATTATAGGGTTGATATCCAGTTCCTGTATTCTGGGGATTTCACAAACAATTTCAGAGATGCGTAATAATACCTGTACCAACGCATGCATATTGATCGCAGGCAGACTTCGAAAATCACCTAATAATTTTGCTACTCGGGTGTTGTTGATAAGATTTTTTGCGATAAAGGCGTTCAATGGGGGTAGGGCAACGGCACGATCGCGTTGAATTTCAACTTCGGTACCGCCCGAGCCAAAGCTGATTACTGGCCCAAACACAGGGTCTCGAATCACCCCGATTATCAATTCTCGGCCATTGGGATTGCTGTACATTTTTTCGATGGTGACACCACGGATTTCACTATCGGGATACTGCGCTTTTATGGTTTCGATCATTGCCGTGTATGTGTTGCGCACGGAGTGGGCATCATTAATATTCAGGCGCACGCCGCCTACATCCGTTTTATGTGAAAGTTGTGTTGCGGCTATTTTCATGGCAACCGGGAATCCCAGCGATTCTGCAGCAACTAATGCTTCGTTTGCAGAATGTGCTTCAAATGTTGAACTAACTGGAACACCAAATGCAGTTAACAGGGCTTTCGATTCCATGCCACTTAATACTGTTCGATGCTCTGCCAAAGCACCATCAATAATCATCTGTGCACCTTCTATGTCCGGTGCACTGCGTTTCCCCAGGGGTCCCGGTACCTGCAACAGTAATAACTGGTTCCGATGATAGTTAGCCAGATAAGAAAAAGCCTCGATGGATGCTTCCGGAGTCGGGAAGGAGGGAATCTTGTGTTCGGCAAATATATTTCTTGCATTTTCCACTTGTGACTCGCCCATCCAGCAGGTCAAGAGCGGTTTGTTACGATTATTCCCTGCATCTACAACTGCCTTGGCGGCCAGCGTGGGTTCCGTCATTGCCTGGGGCGTCAATATGGCAACAACGCCATCGACATTTTTATCCTGAAGACAGGCTTCAACCGCGTCATGAAACCGCTGTTCGGTAGCATCGCCAAGAATATCGACCGGATTGCTGTGTGACCAGTGCTCTGGTAGTTTTGCATTCAACATTTGCACCGTGTTTTCGTCAAACTGAGAAATGTTTAGTCCCAGGTCAATAGCGCGATCGGTGGCCATGACACCGGGGCCTCCACCATTGGTAACAATCGCCAAACGATTACCTTTAACGCGATTATGTGTTGAAAGTAAGTGTGCAGCAGAAAACAATTGTTCGATGGTCATTGCTCGCACGACACCTGCACGGTTTAAGGCAGCGTCAAATACATCATCAGACCCGACTAAAGCCCCGGTATGGGACATTGCTGCCCGGGAACCTTCACGATGACGACCGACTTTAACCACCACGACCGGTTTCAGGCGCGCGGCAGCGCGCAAGCCACTCATAAAACGCCTTGCGTTTCGAATACCTTCTACATAAAGAAGAATACTTTGTGTTTCTGAATCCAGGGCCAGATAATCCAGCACATCACCAAATTCAATATCACTGGCACTACCCAATGACACTACCGTCGAAAATCCAATATTGCGCGGTTCGGCCCAGTCAAGAATGGCAGTACAAAGTGCACCCGACTGGGATACCAGCGCCAGCGATCCGGTTTGCGCCATGCTTTTACTAAACGTGGCATTTAGTTTCGCACGGGTGCGGATCAGTCCCAGGCAATTTGGGCCCATTATCCGCATTTGGTAAAGGGAAGCTTCCTGCAATAACTGGTTTTGGAGATGTGATCCTGCACCATTGCCCTCACCAAAACCGGCAGATATTACAATAGCGGCGCGAACACCGTGCTCACCGCACTCATGAATAATTTCAGGTACCGTGCTAGCAGGTGTAGTAATTACCGCCAGATCAATGCTGTCATTGATCTCGTTAATCGAGGGGTAGCACTGCTTTCCTTTGAGTTTCTGATATTTTGGATTGATCGGATAGACAGGACCTTCAAATCCTGCATCAAGAAGATTTTGATAGAGACGAGTGCCAACGGCATTCTCGCGGGTACTGGCACCAAACACCGCGATTGCCTTTGGTGCAAATAACCGGTCAAGGTAATGGGGGCCCATGCAATATCCCTATTGTCAGTGACTGCCGATATCGTTTAAGGTGCCATGAGTTAGATTCAAAATCAATTGGCAACTTCTCATGACAACGGCCATTATTTCACACTCCGATTGCGCACTACATGACATGGGGCAAGGACACCCGGAATGCCCACAGCGCTTGTCCGCGATCCGGGACCAGTTAATTGCCAGCGGCCTGGACATGTTACTGCAGCATGTCGAAGCGCCCCTGGCAAAGCGTGAACATCTGGAATTAGTGCATGATGCAACCTATATTGACAGTATTTTGCAATCTGCACCGGCGCCAGGTCACCAGGCCTGGGTCGATCCCGACACAAGCATGAATGAGCATACCTTGAACGCTGCTTTACGCGCAGCAGGTGCTGCTATCCATGGGGTCGATATGGTAATGACGAATAAAGTAACGAATGTATTTTGTAATGTGCGCCCACCCGGCCACCATGCGGAACGGGATCGGGCAATGGGATTTTGTTTTTTCAATAATGTCGCGATAGGTGCTGCCCATGCACTCAATAACTATAATCTGGAGCGAGTTGCAATTGTTGATTTTGATGTCCATCATGGAAATGGTACTGAAGATATTTTCCGTGATGAAAACCGCGTTTTGTTCTGTTCTACATTTCAACATCCCTATTATCCATACAGCGGTGCTGATACAGCGAGTGAACATATTGTTAATGTACCATTGCCGGTCGGTACAAAAGATGACGCTTTTCAGCAAGCGGTTGCGGAAAAATGGTTGCCTAAGCTTAATGAATTTAAACCACAATTCATTTTCATATCCGCCGGCTTCGATGCACATGTAGAAGATGAAATGGCAGGATTGGCATTGACCGAGCAAAGTTACACCTGGGTGACACAACAAATAAAAATCATCGCCGGGAAATATGCCGAGGAGCGTATTGTTTCCTGTCTTGAAGGCGGTTATGCATTGTCAGCATTAGGCCGAAGTGCGGCGGCACATATTGGCGTATTGTCTGAATGAAGATTGCTTCCGCGGCGATATGACAACACCGACATTGGATACTATTTTCCGTATTTGCTTTCTTCTCGACCTTAGCACTGTACATAAAGTACAGAGTCAGGAAAGAGGTGGCTGCGTTCACTGAGTTTGATCTGCACAAGATAAAAAAGGACACCGTAAAGGTAGCTTTTTTAAAGAATTATTGTATTTCAAATTGGCTCAGTCGCTGGGCTGTTCTCAAGTAGTCGTTCCAGCAATCTTACTCCAGTTCCGTCTTCCGATAGGGACTTTTTTATAACAAAATAATTATAAATACCTCGCCATTATAATCTCATTTATGTCGAGATATTTTACACTCTTGCTATCATCATTATTGCCCCTGAAAAAATACGCTAACTCTATTAAATAAA
>NZ_CDLKIE010000455.1:0-3650 GCF_975902315.1 Kaarinaea lacus
CGAAGTCCTTGGGTAAGGAAAATCCACCATAAAAGGTCCAGTAGATATCACCGGAGTTGCCCCACCAACCATCAGATAACAGGTATTGAGCTTGTAAGGTCCAGCCTTTGAATCCGCCGGATAGTAGCAATTCTGTCAAATCAGAATCGTCAACCTGCAGGTAAACATACTGAATTAAACCAATGTTGTACTCAAAATCTCCAGCGGAACCGGCATAGCCACCATAGAAATCATTTTCAAAACCAGTACCAGTGTATTCCGTTGCATTTGGATCTGCAGTGTATGAATAACTTAAACTTGAACCCCAGTAACCGAGGTAGAAACCGTTTTCCCAGGCATAGTCTAAGCCACCTTGTACGGCAGCACCGGAATTCTCTTCAAAAATACCGCGTAATAAGTATTTAGAAAATACACCGATGTTTCCTGTAAATTCGTTTTCTGCCTGTGCCGCCATGGGAGTAGCCATTGCCGATATAGCAAGCGCGGCAGCACCGGTTAATGAGGTAAATCTTTTCGTTAGCTTCATTTGAGTCTCCCCAAGTTATTATTTCATCCAGGTTAAAATTAAAGGGTTTAAGGAGCTGACCGTGCGATGCATCGACCTTTGCTCTAAAACAAAAAGCTAAACAGAGCCTTTGCTTTGCAAGGGCTATAGCATCGGCTGTGCCAAACGTGAAAAAGATATTTATTACAGAGGGTTATGTGAATTTAGAAGGATCTTAACAAAACCGTAACAATGTGTTTTGCACTAAAATAATGCGGCGTATTTTTTAAGTGCATGAAGTTGGGGCAAGATTAATGAGTTGAATTTGTAATGCAGTGAACAGTGATTCAGCTGTGGAGTGTTTATACAAACGTTGTATTTTTGTACATCGATAACAGCTGATTTGTCTTATTCAGACAACATTCCTTTATCGATTATAAAATCTATGATGTTTTTTAATCCTTCTCCTTGTTTCAAATTTGTAAAAACAAACGGTTTCATGCCGCGCATTTTTTTCGCATCACGTTCCATGACTTCGAGCGATGCACCAACCAGGGGCGCAAGGTCGGTTTTGTTGATAATTAACAAGTCTGACTTGGTAATACCTGGGCCGCCCTTGCGGGGAATTTTTTCACCCGCAGCTACATCGATGACATAAATGGTGAGATCGGAAAGTTCGGGGCTGAACGTAGCGCTTAAGTTGTCGCCGCCACTTTCTACAAACACGATATCCAGGTTATCAACCCGTTTGTTCAATTCGCTCACTGCGGCGAGATTCATGGAGGCGTCTTCGCGGATGGCGGTATGCGGGCAACCGCCCGTTTCGACGCCAATGATTCGATTCTCCGGCAGTGCCTGGCTGCGCATTAAAAATTGTGCATCTTCCTGGGTATAAATATCATTGGTAACTACTGCAATTTGGTAATCGTCGCGCATGGCTTTGCACAATGCGTCCACCAAAGCTGTTTTGCCGGATCCCACCGGACCACCGACACCGACTCGTAATGCCTGTTTGCTCATATGATGCTCTCTCAAAAATCAATTCCCTCTCCCTCAAGGGAGAGGGGGATATTTAGTAATACTAACATTGCGAATACTTTTAATGTCATTGAAAGCAGAATTCAGGACCGGAACAATCGCGTGTATTGTGTTTCATGTAATGCGCTGGTAATACCAAGACCATGCGCCGCCATGCCTATTTCTTCATCTGTTCGTTTTAATCCACGTTTAACCGCCGCTGGAATTTCATCAATAACTTTGGACAGAATACGCTGGCCTGCAGTTTGACCCAAAGGTATCAATTTAATTGCCGCGGCTACCTGGTTTTCACTCCACGACCATAAAAAGCCCTGGCATGTTTCATTAAGGGTAATCCTCCAATGGGATGCCGCTAATGCAAACATTGTGGCAAAGCCAGGTGGTTCGGGTTCAGGCCAGTTGCTAACTTCAGGTATTTCCAGATTAGTTAATAGTTGTTTCAAGGTGCCGCCAATCTGCCTGTCTTCGGTGAGCAATTCGCTCGATTCACGGGAAGCCTGAAGATAACGGTTCCAGTAAATGACCTTATCCATGTCCCTGGTTTGCCACGCCTCGTAGAGTCTCGCCAATACAGGAATATCCAGTGATGACAGGGAATGATTGATAATGCCAATGATCCATTGTGCGGCAGTTGTTTCATCTTTAACCCAGCCTTCCTCAACGGCATATTCCAGGCCCTGCGAATAGGCAAATGCGCCAATAGGCAACGCCGGGCTGATGAGTTGCCACAAGCGTAAGGAAGAAGCGGGTGACGAATTCATGGTAATGCTAGTCGTGGTGATGATGGTAAGCACCCACTTCGGGTTCAAAGGGTGCCTGTTCATGGCTAATTGTAAGTCCTAGCGATACGACCATATCATCCAGTACATGATCTGCCAGATAACGGATCCATCCTTCCGTAATCTGAAGTGGTACATGGCGGTTACCCAGATGATAGCAAGCGCGCTGCAAGGTCAACGGGTCTGGTGCGGTTGCTGTACTTACTGATTCCTGTGCGGCTTTTAATTCGATGATCAAACCGTTTTCCGCTTTTAAGCAATCACCACCGCGCAATACACGACCACGGGGTAATATGAGTCCCACTTCTTCCCCGGAGTCGAGGTTTGCTTTGAAGCGGCTTTTTTGTCTTAGTTCGAATGGCAGCGACAAGCTCGCTTGTGCCGATACGGGTTGTTCCAGTAGTTCGGTGACTTTGATTAATGCCATTGCGTTATCAGGGCCTAAAACAAAAAGTAGCGTTGTGCCAGTGGTAATATATTAGCGGGTTCACAAGTCAGTAATTCACCGTCTGCACGTACTTCATAGGTTTGGGAGTCCACTTCCATTTTGGGCTGGTAACTATTATGAACCAGGTCCTGTTTCCTGATGTCGCGAGTGTTGCTGACGGCCATAACCCGTTTGCTTAACTTTAACTGTTCCCCAATTCCGTTATCCGCTGCGGCTTTGGATACAAAAGAAACCGAAGTTGCAGAACGCGCCTGGCCAAATGCGGCAAACATAGGGCGATAGTGTACAGGTTGTGGTGTAGGTATTGACGCGTTGGGGTCACCCATTGGCGCGGCGACGATCATCCCGCCTTTTATAATTAGCGCGGGTTTTGCGCCAAAGAATGCGGGTTTCCATAAAGTGAGGTCTGCCAGTTTACCCACTTCGACCGATCCTACTTCGTGAGCGATGCCATGGGTGATGGCCGGGTTAATGGTGTACTTGGCAATGTAGCGCTTGGCGCGAAAGTTATCATTGCGGCTGCTGTCTTCTTTCAATGCGCCGCGTTGCACTTTCATTTTGTGAGCAGTTTGCCAGGTGCGACAAACCACTTCACCGACACGTCCCATGGCTTGTGAATCCGAAGCAATCATGCTGAAAGCGCCCAGGTCATGCAGGATATCTTCTGCCGCAATGGTTTCCTTGCGAATACGGGATTCAGCAAACGCAACATCTTCAGCAATTTTGGTATCCAGGTGGTGGCATACCATTAACATGTCCAGGTGTTCATCGATGGTATTAACGGTATAGGGTCGAGTGGGGTTAGTGCTCGAGGGTAATACATTGGCTTCACCACAGGCTTTAATAATATCCGGTGCGTGGCCGCCACCGGCGCCTTCGGTATGGTAAGTATGAATCGCGC
>NZ_CDLKIE010000456.1:0-5267 GCF_975902315.1 Kaarinaea lacus
ACTAACCTACGCCCTGGATTCAAAAGCCGATGCGTTTGGGGAACTCATGGCGCAAACAGCACCTGATTTAATCCTGAGTGCAGACTTCACGGCATTGGAATACTACCGGGACAAGGTAACGCTGGACGATGACATTGTTTATGCCACTTATCTAAACCCTGATGGCAAGCCAATGACCGAGTTTACACCACCTGACGAAGAAGAAAATATTGCTGAAAAACGTTATCCCATCAATTTCGACGGTGATGTGTTGGGATATGTTGTAATTGGTCTGTCACAGAGTAATCTCAATAACCAGATCACCCTAAGCGACCAACGCATTAAAGCCACAATAGATCATCTCACCAAAACCGGTGAAAAATCAGTAAATCGTTTCAGCGTGATACTGGTGTCGGTCATTATTGCCGCCATGGCATTCATTTCCATTGGTATGTTTCTGCTGTTTCACTTCATTGTCGCAAAGCGGCTTAAAGCCACCTACAAAGCCACCGCAAACAGCGGCGACCTGACTATTCAGCTTCCTGACAATGAAGAAGATGAAATTGGACAATTACGTAAATCTTTTAACCGCTATATTGGCGAACTACGCGACACAATAAAAATGCTCGCCGATGACGTAACCACCCTCTCGAAAGTCACATCTGAATTAAAAAGCTCCAGCGATGAACAAACTGAGAACGCCAACATCCAGGTCAAAGAAAGTATTTATGTATCCGACGCCATGAACGAAATGACGGCGTCAGCGCGGGAAGTTGCCAACATCACAGGTGGTGCCGCCAATGCAGCGCAGGATGCCGACACTGCTGCGCACAATGGCAAGCAAGTGGTGAGCAAAACGGTAGAATCCATTAACACCCTCGCAGAAGAAGTTGAAAACACAGCAAACGTCGTTACTGCATTACAATCAAATTCTGAAAACATTGGATCAGTACTGGATGTTATTCGAAGCGTTGCTGATCAAACCAACCTGCTGGCACTCAATGCAGCGATTGAAGCGGCCAGAGCAGGTGAACAGGGCAGAGGATTTGCCGTGGTTGCTGATGAAGTACGTACATTGGCCAGTCGCACCCAGGAATCCACCGAAGAAATTCAGCAAATAATTCTTCAGCTGCAGAATGACTCAGTGCACGCAGTGAAAGCAATGGAAAAAGGTCGAGCACAAGCTCAGGCCAGTGTCGCCCAGGCCGCGACAGCCGGCAATTCACTGGATGAAATCACCCAGTCCGTGACGACCATCAGGGATATGAATTCACAAATTGCCAGTGCCGCAGAGGAACAGACTGCACGTGCAGAGGAAGTGAAGCGCAATGTTGAAAAGATCAATGAAGTGACCGAACTTTCATCCAGAATTACGGAACGCACTTCAAGTGCGAGCGAACATTTGTCAAAAGTGGTTACGCGACTGGAAAGTATAATTGGTAAATTCAGGCTATCGGCATAACTGGTTGCGGTGTAATTAACGGGGTGTTCGTTTCACAAGCTGAACGAACTACACAGCCACCAGTTCAACCGCCTCGCCAACATCTACTGCAACCAGGCGTGAAACGCCAGGCTCGTGCATGGTGACACCATTGAGCTGATTCGTCATTTCCATCGTGATCTTGTTATGCGTAATGACGATGAACTGCACCTTTTCGGACATTTCTTTGACCATATTGCAGAATCGCCCAACATTGGCGTCATCCAGTGGCGCATCGACCTCATCCAGCATACAGAAAGGTGCGGGATTCAACTGGAATATGGAAAACACCAGGGCTACGGCAGTTAACGCTTTTTCTCCACCCGACAACAGGTGAATAGTACTGTTTCGTTTACCGGGTGGACGCGCCATGACGGAAACGCCGGTATCCAGCAGGTCTTCGCCGGTCAGCTCAAGATAAGCATGACCACCACCAAACAGACGAGGGAAATTTGCTTTTAAACCGGAATTAACCTTGTCGTAGGTTTCCTTGAAACGGGTACGCGTTTCCTTGTCAATTTTACGAATCGCGTTCTCCAGGGTCTCCAGCGCTTCAACCAGGTCTTCATGTTGCTTGTCGAGGTACTCCTTGCGCTCGGACTGTTGTTTATATTCATCGATAGCCGCCAGGTTGATGGGGCCTAAACGGGAAATACGACGCTCCATTGCCGCTACACGTTCCGCCCACTCTTCTTCAACAGCCTCTTCGGGCATCTCTTCCAGAAGTTGTGGCAACTGGAATCCGGAATCCTGTAATGACTCTTCATGCGTTTGACGTCGCACCTTGATTTCCTGCCAGGCCATACGCAATTGATCCATTTCACTGCGTATCGATTCACTGCTTTGCTCAACCGTATGACGTTGCGTAGAATTCTCACGCATCGCATGATCCAGCTCTTCAACTTTATGTCGGGCTTCGGATAAGCGTGATTCAACTTCGACACGCTGGTTAAGGAATTGCTCCAGTTCCTCTGCCATGAGCTTCATGGGCTCTTCACCGTCTGCCAGCGCCTGGTCCAGCTCGGTTTTACGCTGATTTAATTGTTCGAGCTGACTGTCCATGCGTTCGCGATTCTGATTGATGGCAGCTATTTCGGTACGTGCCGCTTCCACTTTTAAGGCAATTTCGTGGGCGGCATCGCGATCATTACGCGCCGTAGTACGAACATCATCAAGTGTTGTCTGCAACTGGTCACGTTGTTGTTGCAGGGATTCCCGACGCTCTGCAAGTGTTTCCATTTCCCGAATGGCCTGATCCAGGCGCTGACGCGACTCAAGCGTACCCTGTTCCGCTTGTGATATTTGTTCCTGGTGTTCGATGATTTCCTTTTCAATAGCCTGATCACGCTCACGCATTTGTTCTATGCGCGACCGTTTCGCAGCAATGCGCGCTTCCAGCTCGGCATGTTGACGATTCAGTGTCTGGAATTCAGATTGCGTCTGGTCACGTTGAGCTTCTTTTTCTTTTAAAGAAGCTCTCGCTGCTTCAATCTCTCTATCAAGACCGGTAATTCCCTCGGTCAGCGACTCGATATCGTCGCTCAGTTGTTGCATATCTTTTTCACGCTGCAGCACGCTGGATTGTTCATCAACGTCTTTGGAAAATCTAATCCAGCTACTCCCTAACCAGAATCCATCGCGAGTCACCACGGATTCTGATGCAGACAGGTTGTTTCGCAACGCTAACGCAGCGGCAAGATCATCAACGCAATACACGCCGGCAAGTAATGAATCCAGTTTCCAGGGAGTCGAAATTTTGGAGAGCAATCGATCGGCTTTAGCTGGCGTATCATCACTGGTTGTAGCGCTTGTTTCAAAAACGGTGATGGCACCATGCTGCAAACTGGATAACATGTTGGCAACGGGATCTACCTGGTCCACACAGACTGCTTCCAGGTAATTCCCTAATGCACATTCAACGGCACGTTCCCAACCAGATTCTACGGTTAAATTTTCTGCCAGGCGCCTGGCATCGGCCAGACCATGTCCTTCCAGCCACTCAACAACATCTGATTCCTGTTTGCCCAGCGCAGCCTGTTGCAGGGCTTCCAATGAAGCATAGCGTCCTTTACTGGTTTGCAACTCGCTACGCCTGGCATTCAATTCGCCGTCATATTCCTGTACTGAGTCTCTCAAATCTGCAATGTCAGATTGTTGCTGCTCAATACCCTGTTGCATTTCATTACATTGCTGTTTGAGGTGTTGCTCTTCACTCACTAATCCATCAATTTCATTCTGCAGATGATCATAATGCAAACCCTGCTTTTCGCTGTTCAACTTGTCCAGCTGTTGTTGGTGTTGAATGATCCGCTCATCAAGATGATTCAGTCGAGTGCGTTCCACTTCGGCATTTTGCGCAGGGATTGCGGCGTTTTCATTAAACGTCTCCCAGTCCTGTTGCCACTGTCGCATTGCCGTCTCCGCCTCAGACAACTGTTCCGAAGACCTGGCTTCAACTTCTCGTGCGTTAGCCAATACGGGTTCGTTTTCTTCCAGGAACTCTGTTAGCTGCACTTTTTTGCGTTGATCCGCATCCAGGTGAGCTTGTGATTCAATTAGCGAGCGTTCGGTTTGCTTTAAATCATCCTGCTGTTGCTGGCGGCGTTCCTTGGCGTGCTGGATCGATTGTTCAATACGGGCGATGTCAGCACCAATACTGTAATACTGTGCCTGAACTTCATTAAAATGCTCCGTGGCCTCTACATGCTGGTCGCGCATTTTCTCCAGTTCAGCTTCCAGATGCCGTAAGTCAGCCATTGCGGATTCATATTTGGTTTCCTGCTCATTGATGAGCACATCTTTTTGCTTAATTTGTTCACTAAGCTGTTGCCAGCGCAATGCGGTTAACTGGGCTTTTAACAGGCGCTCTTCTTCTTTGAATACTTTATATTTTTCTGCGGTTTTGGACTGGCGGTTCAGTTTATCCAGTTGCTTACCCAGTTCTTCACGTAGATCGGTCAAGCGATCGAGATTTTCCCGGGTGTGGCGAATACGGTTTTCTGTTTCCTTGCGCCGTTCCTTATATTTGGAAATACCGGCGGCTTCCTCGAGAAAAATACGCAGATCTTCAGGCTTGGCTTCGATCAGCCTGGAAATCATGCCTTGCTCAATGATGGAATAGCTTCGTGGCCCCAGACCGGTTCCCAGGAATATATCGGTAATATCGCGCCGGCGACAACGAGTGCCATTCTGGAAGTACTGGGATTGACCATCGCGGGTGACCAGGCGCTTGATCGAAATTTCACTGTATTGGGCATATTGGCCACCAAGCGTGCCATCACTGTTATCAAACACCAGTTCGATGGACGCCTGTCCAACAGGTTTGCGGGCACTGGAGCCATTGAAAATAACGTCAGCCATGGAGTCGCCGCGCAGATTTTTTGCAGAGGACTCGCCCATTACCCACCGCACCGCATCAATCACGTTGGACTTGCCGCAGCCATTAGGACCGACAATTCCGATGAGATTTGAGGGTAATGGAATGGACGTAGGGTCGACGAAGGACTTGAAGCCCGCTAGTTTAATTTTACTCAGACGCATGGACCGCAACGATACAAGATGCAAGGGGCTGGACACAAGCTGAATGAGAGAATTTTCAGCATTTTTAAGCTAAATACGTGAAATCCCACGTAGTAATCCTTGCCAGCCGCTACCCGCTTCTTGTATCTTGCCTTGGATGTCGACTAAACCCAGTAAAAATTTGGAAATTTTCGATAATCCGGTTCCTGAGCGAGACTACACTATCCGTATCGACGTGCCGGAATTTACCTGTCTGTGTCCCAAGACAGGCCAGCCGGATTTCGCCACC
>NZ_CDLKIE010000457.1:0-5660 GCF_975902315.1 Kaarinaea lacus
CTGGGTTCATTAACCAGTACTTTCTGGAAGCGACGTTCCAGCGCTGCATCTTTCTCCAGGTTTTCCCGATATTCATTTAATGTTGTCGCACCCACGCAATGCAACTCACCGCGCGCCAGGGCTGGCTTTAGCATATTCCCCGCATCCATGGCGCCTTCAGCTTTACCGGCACCGACCATGGTATGCAGTTCGTCAATGAACAAAATAATCTGACCTTCCTGTTTGGCCAGGTCATTCAATACGGCTTTTAAACGTTCTTCAAACTCCCCGCGAAATTTTGCGCCCGCGATTAATGCGCCCATATCCAGGGAAAGCAGGCGCTTGTTCTTTAATCCTTCCGGGACTTCACCATTAATAATGCGTTGCGCCAGACCTTCAACGATCGCAGTTTTACCCACGCCCGGCTCACCAATCAACACCGGATTGTTTTTGGTCCGTCGTTGCAGAACCTGGACAGTACGACGAATCTCATCGTCACGACCAATCACCGGATCAAGCTTGCCCTGCTCGGCGCGCTCAGTTAAATCAATGGTGTATTTTTCCAGAGCCTGACGTTGCTCTTCAGCGTTAGGATCATCGACGTTTTGTCCACCGCGGATATCGTCAATGGCTTTTTCAAGGTTGGTTTTCGAAGCGCCCAGCTTACGTAACAATTCGCCCAGCTTACCGTTGTCATCAATGGCAGCCAGCACAAATAACTCACTGGAGATGTACTGGTCTTTGCGTTGCTGAGCCAGCTTGTCGGTAACATTCAACAGGCGACCGAGGTCCTGGGAAATATGAACATCGCCGGCCATACCCTGCACCTGTGGCAGAGACTCCATTGCCTCACCAAGCTGGGAACGCAGGCTGTTAACGTTTACTCCGGCATTGGTCAATAAATGCCGAATGGTACTGCCCTGCTGGTCCAGCATGGCTGCGATGACATGCACCGGTTCAATAAACTGGTTGTCTCGCCCCACGGCAAGGCTTTGCGCATCCGCCAGAGCAGACTGGAATTTGCTGGTCAATTTATCCATTCGCATCTATTTGTTCTCCAGAGAAAAATCAGTGCTCGCAGGGTACTGCGCACCACCGAACTCGATGACTATCATTAACAACAATTTGATAAGCAATTAATTGGGTCTTTTTACCCTGATTCAAGCGCAAAATTAGCTATTACAGAGCACATTGACGGATGATTAACCGGCATGGGATTGCTCCAGCACTTGCTGGAGTTTTTCCAGATTCTGAGTGTAATGCTCTGGATCACAATAACAGGGGGGATATGCAACCAGGTCGGCATCGCTTTTAATAAAAACTGCCGCTACCGTGTGCCCTTGCCCGCGTACACCTTCAATGCGCGCCGGAAAAACAGGACAACCGCTAATTTGTGCCAAACGAATGGCACCACCTTTTATCTTAACCGGCGGATCGCTATCCAGGTGAATCTTGCCGTGTGGAAACAGGGCAATGACTTCGCCCTCATTGAGTGCACGTAATGCCGCCCGCATCGCCTGCTCGGGGCGTTTGGATCTTTCAACAGGAATACAGCCCGCCGTTCGAAAAATCCAGCGCAAACCAAACCGGTCATATTGTTCCCGCGCAATTAAGAATCGTAACGGTCGTGGACTTGCCGCAATTAACAGCACAGGATCTAATCCAGATACATGATTGGACACTACGATGGCCCCACCTTCCTGAGGCAGTGGTAGTGGTGTATAAGTGAAGCGGTGATAATGATAAGCAAACCGGCAGAACATACCGGCCAAACGATTTTTAAAAGGACTTCCCCAGTCCGCCGAACTATACTGATCGCAGCGACGAAAATAAAAATAGCTAACACTGGAGAGCGCAATAATAGCAGCCGCAATAATCACGAGTAGCTCAAACATATTATTTGTATTCTGCACACTATTATTGTCCCAGATCTTGCCATATATCACTGTTTGCTCACTTCACATGCCTCTGTACCACTAATCCAGGAGCATGCAAATATTAATCAATCCTCTTGAATCGCTTGTAAGGAAAAGTCGAACCCAGTACTATTTCTTCGCATAGCCCTGAATGCTTCCATGGTAAAAAATTATAAACAGGCGAAGGACTGACAGCATTGGCAAAATACAAAATGACCGAACATGAGCTGAGCCTGGCACTTGGCCAACAGCTACTGGGAATTCAGGACCTGCATTACGGCTTGTGGGACGACGAACTGGAACTGAATTTTGCCAACCTGGCCATCGCCCAACGCCGCTTCGCCAACCTGATCGCCTCAGAATTACCGGACCCGGCGGTCAATGAAACGCATATACTGGATGTTGGCTGTGGTACGGGGCACATCCTTTCCTTATTGACACAACAGGAATATCAGGTTGATGCCGTTAGTCCTTCCCATTTCCTGATTGAACAGGTGAAACAGCGCCTGGCAGAACTACCCGACAGTACATCGAAAGTATTTGAATCGAAATTTGAAGATTTTCCCGAGCAAATCTACCAACAGTATTACGACGTCATATTATTTAACGAAAGCCTCAACCACATCCCGATACCGCGCGCCTTCACTAAGGTGCAGAAACTGTTAAAGCCTGGTGGTTTAACCATCATCTGCGATACCTTTTTGCCTGACAGTATCAATGCTCACGCTAACAAAGCTATCAAACACACATTACCTGATTTATACCAATTCATCGATCAAAGCCCGTTTAGCTTAATACGCGATGATGACATTACCGAATATGTAGCACCCACAATCGAGCTGATGGATGAGTTTTTAAAAAACAAATTGAAACCGGCCAGTGAAACCGTGGGACAATACCTGCAAACAAACAATCCCGTTCTGTCAAAGATTGGGGCATTTTTATTAAAAAAGAAGTTTTCACAGTTCAACGAACAGTACTTTTCCCAATACAATAAAAAAGCCTTGCTGAGTGGTGCCGCCAGTTATCGTTTTATCGTACTGCAGCTGGTCAAGCCCGTATGACAATGGATACCTCCATTGCAGACTCAGTGCGTATTGCACTTGAGGAAGATATTGGCAGCGGCGATATCACGGCTGAATTGATTGACGAAGCCAGGACTGCCAAAGCCACGATTATCTCCCGTCAGTCAGCGATCATATGCGGCGTACAGTGGGTAGAGGAAGTTTTTCATCAGCTAGACCAGCGCGTCAAACTGCATTGGCAGGTTAATGATGGGGATAGCGTTAACGCCGACCAGATAATCTGCGAACTCAACGGACCCGCGCGCGCGTTACTGGCCGGCGAACGCACGGCACTAAATTTCCTGCAAACCCTGTCAGGCACGGCAACGAGAGCGGGCATTTATGCCGATGCGGTGCGGGGTACCGGTGCCAGGGTACTGGATACCCGTAAGACCATCCCCGGACTACGCCAGGCGCAAAAGTATGCGGTACGTTGCGGCGGATGTTTTAACCACCGGATGGGGCTTTATGACGCGATCCTGATCAAGGAGAATCATATCGAAGCAGCGGGTTCCCTGGAGAATGCCATTACCCGGAGCCTGGGCGCGAAATCCGGCGTATTCGTCGAGGTGGAGGTAGAAACACTCGACCAGTTACAACGCGCGCTGGATGCCGGTGCGAAACGCCTGTTATTAGATAATATGTCAAACGAGCAACTCCGGCAGGCGGTCACACTCACCCAGGGCCGCGCCGAACTGGAAGCTTCAGGTGGTGTGACACTGGAGAGTATTCGCGCCATTGCAGAAACCGGAGTTGATTACATTTCGGTCGGAGATTTAACCAAGGACGTACAGGCTGTAGACCTTTCCATGCGATTTGAACACTAAAGAGGCACATCTTTAGGCGTCTTCCACTGCCTGACTTCACTTTTTCCTACAAACAAGGCTACGCTTGCCCATAGTCGATCAAATCGCGCTGTGGTAACGTATTTGCCCTTTAATATGGATAAGAAAGATACGCGGTAGCGCATTAGCTTACCGATACAAATAATTATAATAATGAAAACAATGAGATAGGAAGTCGACCCAACTTAGCAATGTCGTTTCACCAATCGTCTACGAATTTTTAGATAGTACGTTGCTCTGTTGGGGCCAGTTAACGCAGGAGCAACTCACATGAACAGGTCTCGCAGGCTGTTAATTTTCGCTATGGCGCTCATCCTTTTCGGATGTTCAGATTTTTTTAGCGAATCCAAATCCATCGATCCACCAAAATCTGAAAAAGTACAAGGCCCTCCCACGACCGGAAAAGTCGTCAATGCCTTGCGCGGTGGTGGATATACCTACATGAAACTGGAAAATAGCGGTGAACAATTCTGGGTGGCATCCAGTGTGATTAACGTCAAACGCAATGATATTGTGGCCTGGGAAGGCGGCTCAGTGATGACCAATTTTACCAGTTTTGCACTAAATCGCCGGTTTGAAGAAATTCATTTCGTTAACTCCATTAAAATTATTCGCTGATCCATCTCTAAACTGGCCAGCTTATTTACTGCAGATAGTCTGCAGAGCGGCCACTCGCTCTGGACCTTGGTTGGATGCTCCGGCTACAATTCCCCACTGACTTAAATCTACCGGTAACCAATCAAACACTATGCGCACATCCGAATTTTTACTAGCGACACAAAAAGAAACGCCCTCCGACGCGGAAGTCATTAGCCACCAGTTAATGTTACGTGCGGGCATGATCCGTAAGCTGGCCGCTGGCCTCTATACCTGGTTGCCAATGGGGCTGCGAGTATTACGAAAGGTGGAAAACATCGTTCGCGATGAAATGAACAAGGCCGGTGCCCTGGAAGTGTTAATGCCCGCGGTACAACCGGCGGAACTGTGGCAGGAATCCGAGCGCTGGGAGATGTATGGCCCGGAGTTACTGCGCATAAATGACCGCCATAACCGGGAATTTTGCTTTGGGCCCACCCATGAAGAAGTCATTACTGAACTGTTCCGCCGCGAAGTACGCAGCTATAAACAACTGCCCATTAATTTTTACCAGATACAGACCAAGTTTCGCGATGAGATTCGTCCCCGCTTTGGCGTCATGCGCGCTCGCGAATTCATTATGAAAGACGCCTATTCTTTTCACGTAGACCAGGCTTCACTGCAGGAGACCTATGATCGAATGCACCAGGCCTACTGCAATATCTTTGACCGGTTACGGCTGGACTATCGCCCGGTATTAGCAGATACCGGTAGCATCGGTGGCAATGCCTCCCATGAATTCCATGTGCTGGCACAATCCGGGGAAGACGCCATCGCCTTCAGCAGCGAAAGCGACTATGCGGCAAATGTCGAACTGGCAGAAGCAGTGGTGCAAGAGCCCGGACGTAAAGAAGCAACAGCGCCACTGACAACCGTTGAAACACCAGGAAAACACAGCATCGAAGACGTCAGCAAGTTTCTCACGGTACCGGTGACATCCATGCTAAAAACCCTGGTCGTAAAAGCCAGCGAAGAGTGTGAACACGATGTGATTGCCCTGGTGCTGCGCGGCGACCATGACCTTAACGTCATTAAAGCGTCAAAACTGGAACAGGTTGCTGAGCCGTTTCGCTTTGCCAGCGACGAAGAAGTGCAAGCCGCGGTGGGTTGTAAACCAGGCTCCATCGGGCCGGTGGGATTATCAATTCCCGTCATCGTTGACCAGAGCGCCGCGGTGGTCAGTGACTTTGTCTGCGGCGCCAATGAAGAGGGTAAACACC
>NZ_CDLKIE010000458.1:0-6450 GCF_975902315.1 Kaarinaea lacus
AGATAGAGTGTTCCCAGGTTATATTGCGCATAGGGGTATCCCCATTCCGCAGATTCGCGATACCACTTGGCCGCTTTGCTTGAACTTTTACCAACGCTCAGGCCCTGTTCATAAAAGACACCAACATTGTTTTGTGCGATGGGGTGATTTTGTTTGGCGGCTTTTTCATACCATTCAAATGCCGCAGTCAAATCTTTCTTAACACCTTTTCCGGTATGGTACATCCAGGCAATAGTCGCTTGTGCTTTGGCATATCCATCTTCCGCTAATGGCAGCCAGATATCGTATGCTGCCTTGTACTGGCCAAATAAAAATGCCATGCGGCCATTGGAATATTGGTCATCCTGAAGCACCTTAACCAGTTCCGGGTCGGGTGGGGGGCTTTCAGGTACATCAACAAGTTCGAAGTCAGCGATGTATTCACTTTCAGCATCGTCCAGATCAACATCTTGCGAAGATTGACCGGCTTCTGTTGAGGCTGATTTAGCCTGGTCTCCCATAACTGTGGCAGCCTTACCAGGAGTGGTATTAACTAATAAGGCCAGGAAGAGTATGAAAGTGAGTATCGAGTGCATAAATTAAAATTAATCTGTAAAAAGTGACCGGATTTGAATATTGGACTGCCAATAATTAATTCAGGCTTAGACTCATCTGATCTGTAGTAAAAACAGCGTCTCCGTTTCAATATTCCTTTAATTAGAGTGTAGATAGTAACATTTTGATTGGACAAGCTTATTTAAATTCTATCCTGGTGCCAACGTTTGACGGTATTTCATCGTTTTACGCTGAAAATTTTCTATATCTGAATTGTTAGGCTAACGATTCAGTATATTAGGGGATTTGCTTACAGGAGGCGAGTGTTTACTGCTTGAAAAATAAGCAGAAAAGGTGGCTCCCCAGCGCGGACTCGAACCACGGACAAGGTGATTAACAGTCACCTGCTCTACCAACTGAGCTACTGGGGAATATCTCAGAACCTTAGGGCTGGGTATGTTACCCGTGAGGCCATAACGGGTCAATACGGATCTTGTCAAAAAACGACTAATTTAGAAAATATCGACCAGATTCCGCTGAGGTAAGGTCGCATTTTTAAAAGTAGACGAGATTATGACAATAGTTTCTGTATTCGACTCAAAGCTTCTTTAAGATTTTCCAGACTGGTTGCAAACGATAGCCGCATATAACCGGGCGCACCAAAAGCAGACCCCGGGACAATTGCAACGCCAATTTTATTTAGCAAATAATCGGCGAACTCAACGTCATCTTTAACGCCATCCGTCGCATCAATCGCGGCTTTACAATCTGGAAAGGAGTAAAAAGCGCCTTGTGATTCCAGGCAGGAAATACCGTTGATGCTGTTTAGTGTTGATACAACGTATTTATGGCGTTCCCTAAACGCACTAACCATATGACTTATACACGCCTGATCACCACTGAGTGCAACTTGAGCGGCGATTTGGGAGATTGATGTGGGGTTCGAAGTACTTTGCGATTGTATTTTTTTCATCGCCTGGATTAACCATTCTGGTCCAGCAGCGTAACCGATTCGCCAACCGGTCATGGAATATGCCTTGGAGACACCATTTAGCACCACGCAACGATCGTAGAGATCAGGACAGGCATTTAAAATATTAACAAAAGGTAGATCAGTTAATAGTATGTGTTCGTAAATATCATCGGTGATCACCAGCATGTTGGGATGCTGACGAATCACTTCGCCCAATGCTTTTAATTCTTCAGCGGTATACATTGAACCTGTCGGATTTGAAGGACTGTTCAGCACCAGTAATCGCGTGTTAGGTGTTATCGATGCTTCCAGTTGCGCTGGCGTGATTTTAAATTTTTGCTCGAGTCCGGTCTCAATGACAACGGGTTCACCGTTGGCCAGTAACACCATGTCGGTATAAGACACCCAGTATGGCGCTGGTATCACTACCTCGTCACCAGGACGAATGAGCGCTTCTACGAGATTATAGAAACTGTGTTTTCCACCGCAGGACACCAGGATCTGGTTCGGTTCATAATTTAAGGAATTTTCTTTTGCCAGCTTGTCAATGATGGCCTGTTTGAGTTCAGGTATGCCATCAACAGCGGTATATTTGGTGAATCCCTGGTTGATCGCCTCAATTGCGGCGGCTTTGATGTGATCAGGCGTATCGAAATCCGGTTCTCCAGCACCCAGACCAATGATGTCTTTCCCTGCCGCTTTGAGCTCCTTAGCGCGCGCAGTGATTGCCAGGGTAGGTGAGGGCTTGATGCGTTGTACACGATGCGATAAATATTCTTTCACCAATGGTCCTTTTTAATTCAATATTGTTTTCTGAAATCCTTTCTGCACATACGTTACAATTGTATGCTGTTAGCGATCACCCTGCCAATGAAAAAATCAGGATATATTGATGTGAATTAATCTTGGCAAAGACCATCAAACCAACATGGATCAAAACACAATTTCAACCCTATGAGCAAAACATTCGAACTGGAAGCTAATTTTTCACCTGCCGGAGATCAGCCGGAAGCGATCCGGCGTCTTGTAGAGGGGATCGAAGCGGGGGAGGCTGCTCAAACCCTGTTAGGGGTAACCGGGTCAGGCAAAACTTTCACTATTGCCAACGTTATCCAGCAAACGCAGCGCCCAGCAATTATATTAGCGCCCAACAAAACCCTGGCAGCGCAGCTCTATGGCGAGATGAAAGCGTTTTTCCCTAAAAACGCCGTTGAATATTTTGTTTCTTATTATGACTACTATCAACCCGAAGCTTATGTGCCAGCATCAGACACATATATAGAAAAAGACGCTTCCATTAACGAGCACATCGAACAAATGCGTCTCTCTGCCACCAAGGCGATACTGCAGCGCAAAGACACCATAATAGTAGCTACAGTTTCGGCCATTTATGGTCTGGGTGATCCACAGTCATATTTGCAAATGGTGTTACATCTGGATCGTGGCGACACCATCGATCAGCGCAAATTATTGCGGCGCCTGGCGGAGCTTCAGTACAAGCGAAATGATGTGGAACTACATCGTGGCACTTATCGTGTGCGTGGGGATGTTATCGACATTTACCCGGCTGAGTCGGAAAGAGAGGCGGTTCGCATCGAGTTATTTGACAATGAAATCGAAGCCCTGGCTTACTTTGATCCACTAACGGGGGAAGTTACCAAGAAAGTGCCACGTTTGACGGTTTTCCCCAAAACGCACTATGTAACGCCCCGGCAAACGCTGCTGGATGCCATCGAATTAATCCGGGAAGAGTTGAAAGAACGCCTGCAGCAGTTACGAGACAGTCATAAATTGCTGGAAGCGCAGAGGCTGGAAGAACGTACCCGCTATGATATTGAAATGATATTGGAACTGGGATATTGCTCAGGCATTGAAAACTATTCGCGTTATTTATCGGGACGTGAAGCAGGGGAGCCGCCACCCACCTTGATAGAGTACATACCCCCGGATGCATTAATGATCATCGATGAGTCCCACGTCACGATTCCGCAACTGGGTGCCATGTACAAAGGTGATCGTTCCCGTAAGGAAAACCTGGTGATGTATGGCTTTCGCTTGCCTTCCGCTCTGGACAATCGCCCGTTAAGATTTGAAGAATTTGAGCACTTAATGCCGCAATCGATATTCGTTTCAGCAACGCCTGGCCCCTACGAGGATCAACATTCAGGTGATGTGATTGAGCAAGTGGTCAGGCCGACCGGGCTGATAGATCCAGAACTGGAAATTCGCCCCGCCAGCACCCAGGTCGACGATCTGCTATCGGAGATAAACAAGCGAGCCGCTGTCAATGAGCGCGTATTAGTAACCACCCTCACGAAACGGATGGCCGAAGATTTGACAGATTATCTCGGCGAGCATGGGGTAAGAGTGCGTTATATGCACTCTGATATCGACACCGTTGAACGGGTGGAAATTATTCGCGATTTGCGCCTGGGCAAATTTGATGTACTGGTAGGGATTAACTTGCTTCGTGAAGGTCTGGATATGCCAGAAGTCTCTCTGGTTGCAATATTGGATGCCGATAAAGAAGGATTTCTGCGTTCGGAACGCTCCTTGATTCAAACCATTGGCCGAGCAGCTCGCAATGTTCATGGCAAAGCCATTTTGTATGCTGATGCAATGACTGGTTCAATGGAAAGAGCGATTGGTGAGACTGAGCGGCGCCGAACCAGGCAAATAGAGCATAATGAAGCCAACGGTATTACGCCACAAACAGTACAAAAAGCGGTCGCTGATATTATGGAAGGTGCCTACGTCGCACAAAAAGGCCAACCTGCTCAATACGCTAAAGTGGCAGAAGAAACCATAGAATATGCGGCATTGACGCCAAAGCAGCTTGAGAAAAAAATCAAATCACTGGAGGATCAAATGTATCAACATGCTCAAAACTTGGAGTTCGAAGAAGCCGCAAAGCTGCGTGACCAGATTGAGCACATACGCCAATCCGCATTTGGTGTGGAAGCAGTTTAATTAGTGATAAAACTGAAAAAATTTTGCACAGATACTTGCAATCAGTGTATTCAATCGAGTATCTTTGCAGCCCTTCATTTCGGAAAACAGGCGCGTAGCTCAGTTGGTTAGAGCATCACCTTGACATGGTGGGGGTCGGTGGTTCGAATCCACTCGCGCCTACCACTCCGGGTGGTTGAGTGATTGCGCGTTAGCAGTTTTCCTATCCAGTCATCATCCTTAAGCTTTAAAGGTCTATTTCGTAATGTCTATAAGGCGATATAGTTCTTACCATTAAATACTCGATACTTTAATAGACTATATCAACCGTCGGTTGGCTTCACCAAACATCATCCCCTGCTGTTAAGACATCAGGTATTGTCGGGCTACTTAAGTAGCTGGTGAAATCGATTGCTTACCAAATCAGAAAAGAAAAACATTTGATATCAGTAGCAGGTGCTATTTTTATGGCATTGATGGCTTGAATAATCGTCAATAGCTGGCAAAATATAGCCTACCTGATAGAGTGATTTACCTATTACGGAATATAAGAATAATTAAAAAATAACAATAAAATACTATGTCAGCACTTCAATAATAAAATAAAACTAACAAGTATAACTATTACAGATGACAGGGAAAGAGGGTTATGTATCCAGGAGTTATTACACAAGAGCAATCTTCTATTGAACGTCGCTCAACGCATCGAGAAAGAAGAAGAAATCATCGCAAAGCCGCGGTTCACTCTTTCTATCGTAAACGTAGAAATCACATTCGTCGAGAACACGACAAGACGATCGGTGTCTATGTCGATACGCATGAACCAACGTTATTTTATCTAGCGCTGAGTTTGATGGTCCTTTCAGTGCTGGATGCCTTTTTCACCACCTTACTGATTTCCAATGGCAGTGAAGAGCTCAATCCTGTTTTGGCTTATCTACTGAATTTGGACTTGTATGTTTTCCTTGGTGCAAAATTTTTTGTGACGGGTTTTTCAGCGGTGTTTTTCATTATGCATAAACACCATCGCCTGTTTAATTTAATCAGTTGCTACCAGTTATTGATACTAAGCGTGGCAGTGTATTTTTTACTGGTGTGCTACGAGCTTTCCATGGTGCGGCATTTGCCGCTCATCTAGAGCATCATCCAGCCAGCAGATACACCAGTATTATGTAAGTTCTCCGTAAGACACGTCCGGTAATCTCAATAGTTACAGCGACTTTCGCTGGTATATCCAGCAGCATTGTCATGCCAATTTTCTTGTGTTATTTTCCACCTCGTACGTAGGAATTGCTATTCAATATTCAGGATTAAAATAATAGTGTTTAGCTTTTATTGTTATATGGCTGAGTGCTGAAAAAAAGATGTGTAATGATTAACCAAAAGATTGTATAGTTGCCATACAAATACAAAATGGGGAGAGACAGGGGGAGCTGTAGTACGGAAACACGGTGAAAGGATCGTAGTTCTTCGGGACCGAAGTGTAAGGGAGCGCTACATCAATTCTTACCAAAGGGCAGGTGTCCAGGCTCTTTGGAAAAATGCTTAATCCAGGGCGCACAAGAATTCATCCACACTCCGTGCTGTCGATCACAAACGAAACCACTAACTTAAGATGTTTATCTTTAGTGTAATAAAGAGTGAGATAAAGGAGTAAATGATGAAGATGCAAAGATCCGCCAAGTATGCAGTAGGTTTTACCCTGATCGAACTGATGATCGTTATTGCGATTATTGGTATTTTAGCCGCCGTGGCTATACCCCAGTATCAAAGATACACAGTGCGTTCTCAGGCGTCACAAGCACTAAGCGCTATCAGACCTTGGCAATTGGGATTGGGAGAGTTTGCGTTGACCAACCAAAATTTGCCAACTACAGGCCAGGTAACCGCTAATCCACTAATAATTCCGGGTATCAACAGCTTGAATGAAGTTGACAACTGTAATGGTATTGTTCAAAACATTGCATATACGTCAGCCGGTGGTGCAGTTGCCG
>NZ_CDLKIE010000459.1:0-4930 GCF_975902315.1 Kaarinaea lacus
CAGCCAGTTGAACACCGTCTCCCTGACCCGGTCTGGTGTTGGTCGTAGGTCGGGAATGTCACTGAAATGTAATTTGCGACTGCGCCACTGGCCACCAATCACCCGAACAATGTTGCTGGTTTTATGGGGATGTTGCGGCATCTTCAGTGCAAGGCAGTTATGTTATCCGGGATTTAAACGTCCATCCCTAACCAGTCACGTGGTTTTAGGTAATTCTCATAGAGGTCGGCTTCTGGTGTACCGGGCTCGGGCTTCCAGTTATATCGCCATTTAACTAAAGGTGGCAACGACATTAAAATGGATTCAGTGCGTCCACCGGTTTGTAAACCAAACAGAGTGCCGCGATCATAGACCAGGTTGTATTCAACATAGCGTCCGCGACGATACAGTTGAAAATCGCGTTCGCGCTCGCCATAAGCTGTTGCTTTACGGCGGGCAACGATAGGCCGATAGGCTTCAATATAGTGATCACCAATGCTTTTCATGAGCTTAAAACAATGATCAAACCCACCTTCATTTAAATCATCAAAAAATAATCCACCAACACCGCGAGTTTCGTTACGATGCTTCAGGAAAAAATAATCATCGCACCATTTTTTGTAGCGGGGATAGATCTCTTCTCCAAAGGGTTCGCAGGCTTGCTTTGCGGTTTGATGCCATGCCTTAACATCTTCCAAAAATGGGTAGTAGGGTGTTAAATCAAATCCGCCACCAAACCACCATATGGGATCGGCGTCCTCTTTGGTTGCGATAAAAAAACGCACGTTGGCGTGTGAAGTGGGTACATAGGGATTGTGAGGGTGAATTACCAGAGAGACGCCCATGGCCTGAAATTGACGGCCAGCGAGTTCGCGCCGATGCGCAGTAGCTGAAGCCGGCAAATTTGCACCATACACGTGGGAGAAATTCACTCCGGCTTGTTCAAACACTTCTCCACCGGTGAGTACGCGGGTACGGCCACCACCACCGCCACCTTCTTCACGCTCCCACGCGTCTTCAACGAATTTGGCTTTACCATCTTCTTCTTCGAGGCCACTGCATATGCGGTCCTGCAGGTCCAGATAGTAAGCTTTGATTTCGTCGATGTTGATCCCGTTTTGTTGATTCATTTTTTATCCTCACCAATTTTCTGCTTGGCAAATGTTACACAAAACGGGCGGGATTATCGACAAGGAATAGGATAATTAAGCTATTGAACGAAAAAAGGTTAACCGAAAAATCGGTTAACCTTATCTTGATTAATATATTGTTTCGTTTGCTGCTATTTACGCATATTGTGCTTTCGCTTCACGGGCGGCTTCAGCCTGTTCTTTGGAATAAGCAGCTCCTGACCAGAGCATGTTATAGGCAATTTCTTCATTGCCGTTTTCGCATAATTCGAGCACCTGCTCAAATAACGGCTGAAACGTATCACTCTTATGGGATTCTTCATGTTCTTCATAAGATTTCCAAAAGGTGATAATGAGTGCTTCTTTATCTTTCATGGGGCTTTCTACGGCCTGGCCCACAGTGCTGCCTTCGTTTGAAATTTGCCCAGTATTCAGAGCGACCAGGCCTCCAATAAAACCGGTGTCTGAATGATAGGTTTTCACGTTTTCGCACAGCATGGCGACGCGTTCTTGTAGATCATCAACAGTATATTCAGGCTTTAAAATCACTCGGTTTATGGTAACAACACCATCATGGGGAAAATTAGGGATAAATGACATGGGTATAACCTCCTAAAAACTATGGATATTTAGCAATTAATAAAAAGCTTATATACTAATATAACGAGGATTTGAGCCGGTTCAACCCTCCAGGAATGGATATATTTCAAGCGGCATAGGCTCTACTTATGGGAGGTAAAACAGACCGTGTTTAGAAGAATCAGCTGGCGCGAAATACCTGATCCGTGAGTGCGTCACGAATTTCAGTGGGTTTAGCCGAAATATCTACTGCTCCATGTAAAATAAAGTCTATTTCCTGACCAAAAATTCGCTGTACCGACAACGCAGAGCGGGCTGGAGGCGCGGATTCGAGGTTGGCACTGGTAGACACCAATGGCTGATCAATTTCTCGACACAAGGCTTGTACGATCGGGTGAGCAGAGACGCGTACTGCCAAACTGTTATGTGTACCTGTCAGGGTTACAGGCACACCGGGGTTGGCAGGCAAAACCCAGGTCACCGGTCCGGGCCAGGTATCACTAATTTTTTTACGAATTGCTGCTGATGGTATGGATACGAATGTTTCCAATTGATTGATATCAGCGGCCACCAGAATGAGGCCTTTTTCCATAGACCGCTTTTTCAATTGCAGCAAGCGAATGACTGCCGAGGTATCTAACGGATTGCATCCTAAACCAAATACTGCCTCCGTTGGATAGGCTACAATGCCGCCACTGAGTATGACTTTGGCCGCTTGTTTGATTTTCCAGGGATTAACCACAAACGCAAATGGTTAGCTACAGACTCTTTTGTAGTTCAGCATCTTTTTGAGCTATGGCTTTTGCGTTGTCCTCCCGGTCTTGCACCAGGCGTTGTGCCAAACTTTCATCCGACAAAGCCATCATTTGTGCAGCCAAATAAGCCGCATTTTTGGCTCCGGCTTTGCCAATGGCTACCGAGGCCACCGGAATCCCACCGGGCATCATTACCGTGGATAGCAAAGCATCCTGACCTTTCAAGGGGCCGCCATCCATGGGAACACCGATAACAGGTTTCACTGTTAAGCCAGCAACGGTACCTGCCAGATGAGCAGCCAGTCCGGCAGCGGCAATAAACACGGCACAGCCGCGCTGATTGGCGTCTTTGACATATTCGTGCGTGCGTTGTGGCGTACGATGTGCGGAGGTGATTTTCACTTCAAAAGGTATTTCCAGCTTCTTCAAAACATCCAACGTGGTTTGCATAACAGGCAGATCAGAGTCGGAACCCATAAGAATGGCAACGAAAGGTTTGCTCATAGTTCTTTCCTTCTAAAATTTTCAAAAAATTAGTTTTCTTCTCTGGCTATGGCGCGATGTCCAATATCATTTCGGTAGTATACATTGGGCCAATGAATTTGTTTTACAAGCTGATAAGCATCAGCTTGAGCCTGTTTAACACTGTCGCCAAGAGCAACCACGCACAACACCCGCCCACCATTGGTTGTAACTTTGCCGTCCACACTTTTAGTGCCAGCGTGAAATACTTTACTGTTATTTTCGTTTTTACCTACCGGTGGCAACCCTTCGATGACATCACCTTTATGATAACTGTCTGGGTAACCACCTGCCGCCATTACGATTCCGACTGATACGCGATCGTCCCATTGGGTAGTGATGTTCGCTAAATTTCTATCGATGGCGTTATTACATAACTCAACCAAATCCGATTGCATGCGCATCATAATGGGTTGGGTTTCAGGATCACCGAAACGACAGTTGTATTCCAAAACTTTTGGTGTTCCCTTACTGTCAATCATGAGGCCTGCATAGAGAAATCCCGTGTAAGGATGACCTTCTTCGGCCATGCCGTTTACCGTAGGTTCGATCACCTCTTTCATAACGCGATCATAGATTTCTGATGTAACCACTGGTGCAGGTGAGTAAGCACCCATGCCGCCGGTATTTGGGCCGGTATCACCATCATCGCGCGCTTTATGATCCTGAGAAGTTGCCATGGGAACAATGTTCTTGCCATCGGCGATAACAATAAAGCTTGCTTCTTCACCCTGTAAAAATTCCTCGACAACCACGCGATGTCCCGCTTCACCAAATTTATTGCCCGCTAGCATGTCTTCCACTGTGGCTTTAGCTTGCTCCAGGTTTTCGGCGATGATGACGCCTTTGCCCGCCGCCAGGCCGTCGGCTTTTATTACGACTGGAAAGCTTTGCTTGTTTAAATAGTCTATGGCTGCGGTTATATCGGTAAATGTTCCATAAGCAGCGGTCGGAATATTGTGCCTTGCCAGAAAATCCTTGGTAAAAGTTTTAGAACCTTCCAGTTGAGCTGCGGCTTTGGAGGGCCCGAAACAACGTAATTCGGCTTCCTTAAATGTATCAACCACACCCATTACCAGCGGTGCTTCAGGTCCAACAATCGTTAAACCAATATTATTTAGTTTTGCAAACTCAACTAGACCGGCAATGTCGTCAACAGCAATGCTGACATTTTCTATACCAGGTTCCAGTTCGGTGCCGGCGTTACCGGGTGCCACATATACCTTTTGTGCTTTTGGTGATTGAGCGGCTTTCCACGCCAGTGCATGTTCACGACCGCCACTGCCAATGATTAATACGTTCATCGAGAAGTTAGTTCCAGTTTGTTTGATTAGTGACGAAAATGACGCATGCCGGTGAACACCATGGCGATTCCATGTTCGTTTGCAGCAGCAATAACCTCGTCATCGCGCATGGAGCCACCAGGTTGAATCACGGCTGTAACGCCAACTTCGGCCGCACTGTCCAGCCCATCGCGAAAAGGAAAGAAAGCATCACTTGCCATCACTGATCCTTTAACCTGTAACTTGGCATCTTCAGCTTTAATCGCCGCGATGCGAGCGCTATAGACGCGACTCATTTGCCCGGCGCCAACACCAATGGTCATTTTATCTTTTCCATACACTATGGCGTTGGATTTTACGAACTTGGCAACTTTCCATGTAAACAACAGGTCTTCAATTTCTTTGTCAGTGGGTTGGCGTTCTGTAACGACTTTAAGGTCGTCTTCTTTTACCATTCCAAGATCGCGGTTCTGCACTAGCAAGCCACCATTTACACGCTTGAAATCAAATGCTGTTTCATCTGGCTTATCCCATTGCCCACACTCAAGAACACGCACGTTCTTTTTCTGATTCAGGATGGGAATTGCTTCTTCTTCAATGGATGGCGCGATTAATACCTCGACAAACTGACGTTCGATAATTTGTGAGGCCGCCCACATATCCAATGGCCGGTTAACGGCAA